>JBJTAQ010000883.1:0-3562 GCA_046090945.1 Pirellula sp. | reverse complement strand
GTATGGGTTTTGCCGCCACCGAAAATCGCTTCAGGATTCCCAGTGGGGTTCGCAGAAGCTCCGTTGAATGCCGCCACATATCCGTCTCCGTCGTGATCGTTCTGAGTGGTTAGGAAGGCGTCCGTGCTACTGTGCTTGCTGTTGGTGTGTTGGAAACGTCCCACGCCGTTTGTCAGAACTGTCCCGAGAGGAACAGACTCCAGGTCCAAAAGGATTCCTCCCCATGCTCCCGGACAAAACATCCCCAAGCAGGTCAACGCCACCAACCATTTACTGGCTCTCAACATTATTTTTCCCTCATCGCAAAACCGATCGAATTCCAGCCATACACGTCAAGCCGCCGTGGCTTGAGGCTTCGAAAATTCTGCGATAACAGGGGGGTGGAAAAAATCGAGGAAAGAACCCTTTGCTCTTCGAGGATTCCGCGATTGGCCAGCCGGCTTTGTCCTAGTGAATTTCTTGAAGTTGTGATAAAAAGCTTGTCATCCAACGGGTAGATATCCGTGGATTGGCCTTTTCGTCTATTGAAAATTCCTGGAAAGAATCAACACCCATGAGCGACGTTGAAAACTGCATCATTATCGGTAGCGGACCCGCCGGTTGGTCGGCTGCAATCTACGCCGCGCGAGCAAACCTAAGACCACTGCTGTTCGAAGGCGCCATGACCGAAGAGAATCGCGTCATGGGACGCTTCCCCATGGGCCAGTTGGCTCAGACAACCGAAGTCGAGAACTACGCCGGTTTCCCATCGGGCAAGCTCAAGGAGTTCATCGAATCGGCGATCGATCCGAGCCGCCACTACATGTTTCCACCGGTCGAGGAGCATCCTCACGCAGTGACTGGCCCGGAGCTTATGGAATTGATGCGGCAGCAAGCCACCAATTTCGGCACACGGGTGATCACCGACGATATCGTCAGCGTCGACTTCTCCAAAAGACCGCTGGTGTTAAATTCAAGCGAGAATGGTTCTTACAAAACGCATACGGTCATCGTCGCTACCGGAGCCAGTGCGAACTATCTTGGAATCCCCAGCGAGGAGAAGTTCCGAAACCGAGGCGTTAGCGCCTGTGCGGTATGCGATGGCGCTCTTCCGCGTTTTCGAAACAAACCGCTAGTGGTCGTCGGAGGGGGAGACTCGGCTGTCGAAGAAGCAAGCTACTTGACCAAATACGCTTCGAAGGTCTACATGCTGCTTCGGCGCGGTGAGATGCGGGCGAGCAAGATCATGCAGGATCGCGCGCTGGGCAATCCAAAGATCGAATTGGTCAAATTCTCGGTGGTCGACGAAGTCCTCGGGAGCGATGAACCTCGGGATGGTGTCACAGGCGTTCGCATTCGCAACGTCGAAACCGATGAGAAAACAGTCTTGGAAGCCACCGGCATGTTCTTGGCCATCGGTCATAAGCCCAACACCAAATTCTTAGGGGGCCAAGTCGAGACTCGCGAGAATGGCTACATCGCTTGGAAGCAACCCTACCGCACGATCACGAGTGTCGAAGGTGTGTTCGCCGCAGGCGACGTCGCCGACGATTACTACCGACAAGCGATCACTTCGTCCGGAACCGGTTGCATGGCAGCTCTCGATGCCGAGCGTTACCTAGCAAGTGCCGGTATTCACTAATTCGCTATTTAGGATTAATCGCTCAATACGAAATCCGCAGGGAGGGTGATTCCTAGGTGGTCAAGAAGGGCTCACGAAAGCAAAGCGAGCAAAAGCAGCACCGTGGCCCACAGACGCAGGGTCTGCCGATCGTCGTTCGCGGAGCCCGCGAGCACAACCTTAGGAACATCAGCGTCCAACTCCCCCGAAACCAACTGATCTGTTTCACGGGCGTCAGCGGTAGCGGAAAAAGCTCGCTGGCCTTCGACACCCTCTTTGCCGAAGGCCAGCGGCGCTATCTCGAAAGCCTGTCGACTTATGCCCGGCAGTTCGTGGGGCAGATGCCCAAGCCCGACGTCGACTTGCTCTCCGGTCTGGCGCCTGCGGTTTCGATCAGTCAGAAATCGACCGGTCACAACCCTCGCTCGACGGTAGGCACAATCACTGAGCTGAACGACTTTTTGAGGGTCCTCTATGCGCGATGCGGAACAGGCTACTGTCCAGCTTGCAATGTCCCCATCGAGCAGCAGACGCGCGACGAAATTGTCGAAAAGATCAGGGGGCTCATTCCCCGGAAAATCAACCTCAAAAATCCCCATGCCTGGCAGGTGATCCTAGCTCCCTTGGTGCGCAATCAAAAGGGGACTTTCAAGGATCTGTTTGCCCAGCTCCGCCGTTCTGGATTCAATCGTGTCCGGGTCGACGAGAATCTCTATCTGCTGAGTTCTCCACCGGACCTCGACAAAGCCTACAAGCACAACATCGATGTGGTGGTCGATCGTATCGAGATCTGTCCAGGATTGTTCGAGTCCCCAGCTTTTGACCTGATGATCGAATCGATCGATAAAGCGATGAAGATCGGCCAAGGGTCGATGATCCTCAGTCGAGCCATACCGCTTGGTGATCCCTCCGCAGCTGTCGACTGGGGCTGCGATTCGGCTAACGACGTGATCTACTCGCTGCTGTATGCTTGTTCCAAATGCGGTAGGTCATATCCAGCACCGTCGCCGCAAATGCTCAGTTTCAATTCACCTCAAGGTGCCTGTCAGGCTTGCGGTGGACTCGGACTTGCCTCCTCCTTTACCGAAGAGTCGCTGTTCAAAAACCCTGACTTGTCTATCAAGTCCGGATTGTTGGAGTTGCTCGGTCCATGGAGCTCGGTGTCCATGAAGCAAAGACGGTTGATTCTCAATTATTGCGAACATATTGAGCGAGCCTTCAAATTCAAGAAAGACCTCTCGAAACTACCTTGGAGTGAGATCCCCCAGGAGATTCGCAAGCAGCTCTTTGAATGCGATGCGAAGTACCGATTTATTACGAGCATACCTGGATATCCGATTGACTATTACGACGGCTTCAAGAACGATCTGATGTCGCTCTACCACAGGACTCAGAGCGATACGGCGAAGGCTCGCTTCGAACGCTATATGGCTTGGACGACCTGTCCGAGTTGCGATGGTCTCCGGCTCAACGCTCAAGCCCGTTCGATCAAGCTCAAAACCTTGGCCAAGGAATTCAAAAACGAACAGTCCTCCAGATCGATTTGCGAATTCTCGGCGATGACGATCGACCAAGCCGTCGAGTTTTTCAAGGAGCTCGACCTGAGTCAGACTCAGGCCATCATCGCCAAGGAGGCCTTGAAGGAGGTCCGAAATCGATTGGGTTTTTTGCAAGACGTCGGGCTGGGGTATCTCTCGCTCGATCGCCCCGCACCCACGCTATCCGGGGGTGAATCTCAGCGCATTCGACTGGCAAGTCAGATAGGGGCCGGGCTCACCGGAGTGCTTTATGTCCTGGATGAACCCTCGATCGGTCTGCATGCCAGGGACAACGAAAAATTGCTCAGATCCTTGAAGAAGCTTCGCGACATCGGAAACACTCTGATCGTTGTCGAGCACGACGAAGACACCATGCGAGCCGCCGATATGCTGGTCGATTTCGGACCGGGCCCGGGAGTCAAAG
>JBJTAQ010000882.1:0-4366 GCA_046090945.1 Pirellula sp. | reverse complement strand
GGTCATGGCATCGACCAATAGCCTTTCGATTCTCGTGGAAAAGAGGTCGAAGGACCGAGCGGACAAACACTCAGGACCGCTTGAACTGGTGATCCAAGAACAGAGTGGCTGGGTGGTCGCTTGGACCCGCCGGACCGGCTGGCTGGACTCGTCAACCGAACAGCTACAGAAGGCTTTCGATCTAGCCATGCTAGGCTTCCTTAGGAAGAGCGGTGTATTTTTCCTGCGTGGACAAGTCAACGATGAGTTTGCCAAGGGTCGTCCTTACGATGTTCAAGACCAAGGGTTGGTCGTTTGGTCCGACGACTCGTTCAAACAGGAGTGCTTTGTTCGACTCGATGGTCCTCATGTGGCGAGTTTTGAACCCAGCTCGCTTGCCAAAACGATGGGGTTGGCCGAAGTCCCCGATCGCCGTTGGATTTTTGCTGCAAGCGAAACAACCTGGGAGCAGTGGGAAAAAGCTTGGAGTGACCTCACATCGGACCAACAATCCGCCTCGCGTCCATCCATGAGAGCTCCAAATCCGATAGAATAAGTTGCATAGGTATCGGAGAAAAAAAATGCACATCAACCGTGAGCGATTGCTCGATCGATTTTTGCAGTATGTCAAGATTGGGTCGACGGCCAACCCGAACACCCAAGATTACCCAAGCAGTCGCGGACAGTGGTTGCTCGGAGAACTGCTCGTCAAACAGATGAAGTCTTTCGGGATTCTCGACGCCGAGCAGGACGTCAACGGGTTGGTCTGGGGTACCGTACCGGCAACCTGCGCTGGACCAGTTCCGACGATCCTATTTAACTCCCATTTGGACACATCCCCGGAAGCACCGGGTGATCATTGCAAGCCGGAGGTGCTGGAGAATTACCAAGGAGGTGACATCCTACTGGCAAACGGAGAGACGATTCAGGTTTCTCATACGCCGGAACTCGATCGATTGATCGGTAAAACGTTGATCGTAACCGATGGCAATACGCTCTTGGGAGGGGACGACAAGGCAGGTGTGGCTTCGATCATGGAGGTTGCTAACTACTTGATGGAGCATCCTGAGATTCCGCACGGTCCTGTACGGATCCTTTTTACCTGCGATGAGGAAATCGGCCGTGGCACCCGGCACTTCGATTTGCAAAAGGCCGGTGCGATCGCCGGGTACACGCTCGATGGTGGGGCATCCGGAACCATCGATGTAGAAACCTTTTCCGGGGATCTTGCAACCGTGAAATTCTACGGTCAGAACACTCATCCTTCGGTCGGTAAGGGGAAGATGGTCAATGCGCTCAAGGCTGCTGCGAGGTTTATTGCAGCCTTGCCCTTGGATAAACTCTCACCAGAGACGACATCGGGTCGAGAGGGTTTTTTACACCCGTATGTATTCCAAGGTTCCGTGTCCGAAGCGACAGTGCAGATACTGCTCAGGGATTTCGAAACCAAAGCACTGTCCAGCCATGAAGCGATGTTGCGTTCGATGGCAGACGAAATGATGCGAAGTAATCCCAAACTGACCATTATGGTGCATATCGAAGAGCAGTACCGGAACCTCGGTGATAAACTAAGGGAATTCCCAATCGCGGTGGATCTGGCCGAACAAGCTTTCACGAGGCTTGGACGCCCCTGCAAGCGGGATGCGATTCGCGGCGGAAGCGACGGATCGCTGATGTCACAGCTTGGTCTGCCAACCCCCAACCTGTCGGTCGGCCAGTACAACATTCACTCGACGAAAGAATTCGCTTGTTTGGATGAGATGGTCCAAGCTGTCGAGCATGCGGTGGAGCTGACTCAATTGTGGGGAGAGCAGGGGCGTTCCTAGTCGATCTCGTTGCGGCTTAGTGGGACCCTCAGGTTGGATGGATCTCGGAGAGTGAATGGATGTTTGGTGGAATGACCAAGTACCTGCGGTTGCTGGTTGCCTTTGCACGCAACAGCTTAGTGCGTGACATGACCTTCCGTGGGAATTTTCTCGTCGACTGCATCTCGAGTCTGGCTTGGCTGTCGATGAACTTAGGGTTTTACCTGCTGATCTTTTTTCACGTCCGAAGCATCGGCGCGACGACGGGCTGGGGCCGAGATGAATTCTACGTCTTTCTTGCAACGACATGGATCATCAACGCGATTGTCCAAGCCTTTTTGATGCCCAATGCCCAAGAGTTTAGCGAGTTGATACGAACCGGAGGCTTGGATTACGCGCTTCTCAAGCCGATCGATACCCAGTTCTTGATTTCGTTTCGACGCGTCGAGTGGGCTTCGCTGAGCAACGCCGTGGCAGGGGTGGTGATCCTGGTCTATGCCCTATGGCGATTATCCACCCGTACCGAGCCACCTTGGGAACTATCCATCGGGATCGCATTTCTTTACTGCATTTACATCGCTTGCGGAGTTGCTCTTTTCTATAGCCTCATCGTCTGCTTGGCAGCGACAAGCATCTGGCTTGGACGCAACCAAAGCCTTTATGATTTCTGGTTCTACATCACCAACTTTTCACGCTACCCCATGGAAATCTACCAGAGTGGTTGGGGAATCCCGCTGTGGTATATCTTCACCTTTGTGTTCCCGATCCTGGTGATCATCAACGTACCGGCAAGACTGCTTGCCCAGCCGCTGTCTCCTCGACAAGGCTGGGAATGGGGGCTGGCGGTTTTCGCCTTTTTAGCTACCATCGCCTCGCTTGTCATTAGCCGCTGGGTTTTCCAAAAGGCCCTGCGCAGCTACTCAAGCGCCAGTAGCTGATCGACCTATCCCCAACGTCTTTTATTATGAATTCAAACTCTTCGGAGCGTCAGTATATTTCCGACCTGCAACCGCAGACCCAAGTCGATGCGGTTTTTCGAATCGCAGATCGTCAACTCAGATCCAATCGACAAGGTAGCCCTTACCTGCTGCTGCAACTCCAAGACCGGACCGGGATCATCTCGGCGATGCGATGGAATACCGACGAGCGAATCGCCGATCGATTTCCCAAAGGATCTTATGTTAGGATCCAAGGCATGACGCAACTGCACAACGGTATGCTTCAAATCATAGTCAATCAATTGCAAAGCATCGACAGCGACCAAGTTACCATCGAGGAATTCGATGCCCTGGACCGCAATCGCGTAGAAGATCATTGGCAGCGTCTATGCGATTTGGTGCAAACCATACAGGATCCAACCGTCAGCGCGATTTGCAAAGCAATCTTAACCGATGAGCGGACGAGCAAACTTTTGAAATTGGCACCCGCTGGGATAAAAACGCATCATGCTTACCCAGGCGGACTGCTCGAACACATCCTGTCTCTGATGCAACTGAGCGACTTTGCCAGCGCTCATTATCAACAGCTTGATCGGGATTTGATGCTCGCCGCCGCCCTGGTTCACGACATGGGTAAAATCCAGGAACTCTCGTTCGAAAACGAACTCAACTACTCCGACTCAGGACAATTGCTCGGGCACCTGGTCCAAGGCGTCGTGATGCTCGATCAGATCGCGTCGAAGTTGTCCGCTCAGGGTGTGGCGATCGACAACAAAAAACTGCTACGACTCCAGCACATCGTCGTCAGTCACCACGGGACACTCGAACACGGGAGTCCCAAAGTCCCAATGACCCTCGAAGCCCTGGCGTTTCAATACCTCGACGAATTGGACGCAAAACTCAACACTGCAAGCCATCTGATCGAACAGGATCGCAGCGCAGATGGCTGGACACCCTACCACCCGACCCTCGCTCGTCGCCTTCTCAAAGCCAGTCATCGATCGGACTGATCGGTCGGATCGGACTGATCGGTCGGATCGGTCGGATCGGTCGGATCGGTCGGATCGGACTGATCATCGATCGGACTGATCGGTAAAAATCCAATATTGATCGAAAAATGACGAATGCTTGGCGATCCGCTTTTCGCGCGGGCGATTTAACCCAGACCGCAAAGCTTTCCCGGCTTAACAGGCCTCCACCCTCGAAACCTTTGGCAAAACCAGGGGTTTGCAGGACTGAAAGGCTGGCACTTGATCCGAGATAACGAACCGGTCATTTGCTATCAAAACCGGCATTTTCAAGGCTTTGTTGGGCTGGAAACCCTAGGTCAACCGAGCAAAAGACCTGGGAAATTGTTGACTTTTGACTACAGTCAAGGGCCTTACAATTCCTAAATACCCTGCGAATCGATAAATTCCTCAATGTTGTTGCCCGTTAGGCGGGTTGTGAAAATTATGCGAAAAACTAATCGTAGATTCTTCGGGCTGCGTCGGAATGCCAAGCTGTTTTCTAGCTTGCTGCTGTCGTGTGCGGTTTCCGTGGCGGTGCCTAGCGTTGGGTTCGGCGACGGCAACCCGGACATCGTGGGAGTCTTGGCAACATTGACCGACCCGAACACGGCTGCAGATTTGGGTCTGAGCGACG
>JBJTAQ010000881.1:0-1088 GCA_046090945.1 Pirellula sp. | reverse complement strand
ACGTGTAGCATCGCAAGCTTCTGCTCTCCAATTTGACGGATAATCCACCAAAAACCTGTCGCGACCGACACGTAAAGCAAGAGCCCCACGCTGATCAACCAGCCGGTGGCCTCCGGTCTACCTTGGTATTTACCCAAAGCGATTACCCCAAGAACGCTCGCTAACAACCAATTGCCGATGCAAACCAATGCCAAACGACCCGCGACACCACGCCAGGCCGGGTCGATCAAGTACTCGAGTCCGAATGCCTGGAGCAACTCGGGCAAGGCCGGAACACAGGCCGCTAGTATCACAATCGTTGGAGACCAGAAGACCGGTACTTGCCAGGCGTTCTGGACAATCGCACAGGCTTCGCGAGCAGTCCCGAGACATAGAACCAAGTACACGGGTATCATCCAAAATCCTGGGATACCTGCAAGAGGCATCGAGACATCCAAATAGATAAAGCTAAAGACGATGGTCAGCAGTATCGCTGCCGTCCGCAGCCGACTGATTAACACGTTCTTAATCTACCTCCATAGCAGGCGAGCCTCGGGACAGAACCTCAACTGAACTTCATTTGCCACCGTTGGCTTTATCTGAGTTCGACGAGACCGGTTGACTTTGGTTCAGATAGTCGATCGTCTCCCACTCGGGGCGGACCTTCGCGGGCAATGCATCGCGTACGAGCCGCTGCTTTTCGGCGGTCATGGTCGAAATATCGCGAATCGCCTTGGTATAGTATTCGTTGTTGGTCTCCCCGCTGACGGCTTGTCGCAGCCCTCGCTGTTTGATCCACCCGAGTTGGATTCGAGCAATCGTTCTTAGGACCTCATCCGCATACGGCGAATCGATGACAGCTCTCAAGTTTGACTCAGCAACGGCAAAGTCGTCTCCTTCGATCCGAAGCCTTGCGATGTGAAGCTGTGATTTTAGATAGTAGTTCCTGCTGACTGGATCATTCGGAGGAAAGAATTCAGATACGGCGTTCCAGTTTTTCAGGTTGTTCTCGAGTAGTGCTTGAGCAAACTGCCGCTGGATCGAAGACTCGCGGACAACCCCCGAAGTGCCAGTTGGCTGATGCGCAAAAGGATCCGAGTAAACGCTCC
>JBJTAQ010000880.1:0-12029 GCA_046090945.1 Pirellula sp. | reverse complement strand
CTTCGGATACCACCGTCAAAGACATCGCCGATGCGTATTACTGGGGTTGGGAGCTAGGTCTCAAAGCCATCGCAATTTATCGCGATGGATCCAAGCAAAGCCAGCCGCTATCGACCAAGTCCGAATCGAAAAAGGCCGAGGAAGCAGAAGCGGCCAAGGTTGTCGAGAAGGTTGTCTTCAAGCCTCGCCGCGAACGATTGCCAGATACCCGCAACTCGGTAACCCATAAGTTCAGCATTGCTGGCCACGAGGGCTATATCAATGTTGGACTCTATCCAGACGGTCGACCCGGCGAAGTCTTCATCACCATGGCCAAAGAGGGCAGCACCATCGGCGGTCTGATGGATAGCTTCGGCACCGCCATCTCGCTGTCGCTCCAGTACGGAGTGCCCCTGGAGGTCTTGGTCAACAAGTTCAGCCACACTCGGTTCGAACCCAATGGCCATACCACCAATCCCGATATCCGCATCGCCAAGAGCGTTGTCGATTATATCTTCCGTTGGATGGGATTGACCTTCTTGCAAGGTTATCGCGAAGAGCAAAAGGCCAAGGCCGAGTTGATCTCCGGTAACGAACCGAAGGAGACTGCCAAACCCGTCGTGGTCGCAGCACCTGCAGCCGTTGCCAGCAAGCCAGTTGCAGCGACTTCCGCCGAATCAATCCGCACCGAAGCTCGGTTCGTTAGCCACGAGGACAAGAGCCCGGTTTGGGCGATCTCCTCGACCGCTGTCCGAGAGGACAGCCGCGCCGAACAGTTCACCCGGTTCCAAAGCGATGCACCAGCTTGCGACAATTGCGGATCGGTCACCGTCCGAAACGGCAACTGCTATCTGTGCCACAACTGCGGAAACAGCCTCGGATGCAGTTGATCCGGTAATTCAAAGAAGATTGGCTTAACTATCCATCACCCTGACGCACACTGGGGGTCAAACTCCCAGTGTGCGTTTTTCTTCTACCCAGGTGCAGATCGCAAGCCACTTGCTGCCAATCGCCGGCGACATTGCTAGGACTTAATTTCGAAGATGGCTTCGACTTCGACTGCCGATCCGGTTGGGATTTGTGCAAAGCCCAGTGCGCTTCGGGCGTGGAAACCGTCGGTTGTTTTGCCGTAGATCTCATGGAGCAGATCGCTGCAACCGTTGACCACTAGATGCTGTTCGTGGAACTCAAGTGTCGAGTTGACGCAGCCGAGCAGCTTCAGCACCCGCAGACCATTGAGGGTGCCGTGGAAATTCCAGACCGAATTGAGGATCTTCTCGGCACACTCGCGAGCCGCCGCCTTCCCCTGCTCGACCGTTGTTCCCGCACCGAGCTTTCCTTTGGTATCGCTAACGTGACCGGAGGTGATCAGCAGGTTTCCAGTCCGTACGACCATGGCAAGGTAGCCTGGTTCTTGTTTGGTGAATTTGACTCCGAGGGATTCGGCTTTTTCTTGGGGGCTCATCGAAAGAGGTTCCTGGCTAGGTTCATTATGGAAACGAAGACGCAAATCAGTTTAACACAAACATCTGTGAAATCGAGTTGCTTTTCATTCCGTACGAGCGGTTGCACGGGTTCCTAGCTAGGTACCTGCATCAACTGTGTTGGGTAATGAGTTCTTAGCAGCAACCTGGCCCTGAGCAACTCGACAGAACATTCAGATCGATGCGGCATCGATCGGGGGCTAGGCATGCGGTGTGCTTGTGGCTCAGTTGTAGGACAACCCCTCGCTCGGCGATTTCGATACGTTCGACTGGATACTGAGAAAGGACTCCTTGCTCGTATTCGATCTCCAAAGGAACTTGTAAATTGTCGAAGAGTCCTAGACCCTTATCGAGGATCTTTGCGAGTTTGCTCGTGTCGAGTCGGTGCTCGATGTCGTTTGCCACCCAGACCTGCAAGACGCAACTTGCTTGGCTGCGCAGAGTCCCGCCGCAATCGACAAAACGCTTTTGAACACACCCGACTTCGGTGACGTGAAAATGGGCAGGGACAGATTGTCCGGTCGGCAAAACGATTTCGATCGAGCGATCTTGATGGTTTTTTAATACTTCGAGTAGGTCTGTGAGTTTCATGGGATATCCACTAAGTATGGGTGATTTGATCTTTGAGTTCTAGTGCTAGCGTTGAGCAACTCTGTGAATCACTGTGTCTCCGTGGTTTAAAAGGGTCTTGCGGGGGTTTTGATGGGCAAGAGCTTGGTTTGCTTTTTCCGATCTCTGTGGGATACCTCTTCCATCAGACACAGGCCTTGGTCCAGAAGCGATCGGACGCACAGGTCGACCAGTTGGTAATGGATGTTGTTTCCTTCGCGACGCGAAGCGAGGATCCCAAGATCCGAGAGTCGTTGCAATTGGTTCGAGATCGCTTGGGGTTTCATCCCCAGGGACTTGGCCAAATCGCCGACACACAGTTCATCGGCTCGGACCAATGCGTGAAGGATTCGCAAGCGAGTGTCGTTGGCCAGGACTTTGAAAACCGCCGCTAGCCCCCCGGCTTGGATCGGCGAGAGCAGCGACCGCTTTTTGAGTGGCAGGCTCGCGCAGCAGTTCTTGGAGCTCCTGCTCCGCTGAAGCTTTCCACCCAAGACAACCATTTGTGTATTCGAGGTTCTGTTCATTGATCCCATCTTTCCTGTTCTCAACTATTACACTATCTTGTGAATTAGTTGGTGTCAAGATGATGATCGATAGGTAGCCAGGAACTCCAAGAATGAATGACCGAATTGTTACGTGTCTCAATCGACGCGGAATACTCTCTGCGATCCCATTACTACCATGGGCTCTGCATTCGAGCGAGGCTTGTCGATCCCTCGAATGCGTTCGCTTTGGTGTGATCACCGATGTGCATCAGGATGTCATGCATGATGCGCCCGAGAGGCTCAAGTTGTTTGTCGATGCGATGAACGAGGCTGACGTGGATTTCATTATTCAACTAGGAGACTTTTGCATTCCTCATCCACGGAATCTCGAATTTATGGAGGTGTGGAAGTCCTACAAAGGTTCCCGGTATCATGTTTTGGGAAACCATGATATGGATGGTGGTTACAAGCCCGAGCAGACGGTGGAGTACTACGGTATGCCGGGCCGATATTACGCGTTCGATTCAGGATCGATTCGCTCTTTGGTCCTCGATACCAACGAGCCGGGCGGTACTTCCCGAGGTTACAAAAAATACATCGCCAAAGACCAACTCGATTGGATCGAGCGCCAATTGGAATCGTCCGAGAAACCGGTATGCGTATTCCTTCATCACCCACTCGATGAGCCCAAGGGGATTGAGAATCGAGCCCAAGTTCGAGCGCTGCTCGAAAGAGCTCAAGCCCGTTCAGGAAAAATCTTAGGTGTATTCTCTGGTCACTTCCACGAGGACTATCATCGTACGGTCGGGAATATTCGATACATCCAGATCAATAGCGCCTCGTACGTTTGGCTTGGTGAAGTCGGAGCACGAGACACGTTTCATTCCGAAATTCACAAAAAGTATCCGAGCCTCAGGAGCGTGGCGGCTTATCGCGACCCGCTGTGGGCTATCGTCAGCATCGACTTTGCGAGCAATCAACTTCGCATCGAGGGCCGGGATTCAGCCTGGGTCGGACCAGACCCTTGGGAGCGAGGGGCCAAGGAATCCGATTACCCGAAGGAAACCAACAAACCTGCGATTCAAAGTCGACTCATTCTTTAGCCGATGACGACAATCTGTATCCTCGATGGATCATTTGCAACACAAAACCCCGGCAAAGCGGTTAGAATGAACATCTTCAAACCGTCTGCTTGCACGCCCATGTTCCTTTCAAGTTTTTGCCATGCATCATTCGGCCAATACCACCGACTACGAGGAGCAACACGTCATCGCTAGGCGACAGCGGATCGGAGTCTGGCTCCTGGTCCTCTTTACGATCGCTTATGCAGGCTTCATCGGGCTTTGTACCTTTGCCTATGAGTGGATCACGCAGACGAAAATTGCAGGCATCCCACTGACGGTCGCCTACGGCGTCGGTCTGATCTTCCTCTCCTTGATTGTCGCTATGCTCTACGGCCTGATGAGCCGCACTCGCTCATGATCTACTCCTCAAGCAGCCTTGCTGTCATCGTCTTTTTGCTGATGGTCGTCGGGACTGTCGCGCTGAGCTTTTACTTGGGCTCCAAAGCCAAATCGAGCGCGGGGTACTTTGCTGCCGGTGGCCAAATACCGTGGTTCGTCAACGGCATCGCCTTCGCCGGAGACTACCTCTCGGCAGCGTCGTTCCTTGGGATTTGCGGCATGGTCGCTTTCTACGGTTTCGATGGCTTCCTCTACAGCATCGGATTCCTAGCCGGTTGGCTTGTCGCTCTTCTGGTCATCGCCGAACCCCTCAAACGACTCGGCAAGTACACGTTTGCCGATGCACTTGCCAGCAAGTTCCAGTCGTCGGGTATTCGATCCGCTGCAGGCTTTAGCACCCTGATCGTCAGCATCGTCTACCTGATCCCTCAAATGGTCGGTGCCGGTGCCCTGGTCAAACCCCTTTTGGGTTTGCAGTACTGGCAAGGGGTGGTGCTGGTCGGATCGATTGTCGTGATCATCGTCGTCACCGCTGGAATGGTCTCGACCACCTACGTGCAGTTCCTCAAGGGAGGCCTGCTAGTCCTGTTCTCGTTGATCCTTACCATCCTGGTCCTCAACCGTGGAATCCAGATCGCCCCGGGCCAAGCTAGGACTTCTTCCCAGCGTGTGACATTAGCCGCAGATGGTACCAAACTCATCGATGGAGTCCCGTTGGGGCTCAAAGAAGGTCAAAAGAACGTCGAGCCGGTCGGTAAAGTTCTCGAACTGGCCAACGGTAGAACGTCGACCGGTCCACTCGGTCCGATCAGTTTCTTGACGGAACTCTCCGGTACCAAAGTCGAACTCTCACAGACCAATAAAACAACCGAGGATGGCAAACCTGTCGTCGAGTACGTACCCAGGATTGTACAAGGCTCGGCGATGATGGCTCCAGGGAACCACCCTACCTTCAAGGGGATCCGTCAACAGGAATGGTTCCCGAAACTCGATTTCATGTCGCTCATGCTCGCCCTCTTCGGAGGGACCGCTTCCTTGCCCCATATCCTGATCCGCTACTATACGGTCAAAGACCAAGCGTCGGCGCGAAAGAGTACGATCGTAGGGATCGGAGCTATTGGATTTTTCTATCTGCTGACCCTGTATATCGGATTTGGAGCGATGGTCAGCGGCTCGATGGATCCGAGCGATAGCAACATGGCCGCACCGCTGCTTGCGAAAAGCTTCTCGGAGCTCCTCTTTGCCGCCGTCTCTGCGATCGCTTTTACCACGGTGCTCGGAACCGTCAGTGGACTGATCGTCGCCGCCGGCGGATGTGTGGCTCACGACTTTGTCGCCGGAATGTTGGGAATGCACCTGAGCGATCAGCAATTGATACGTGTGGCTAAGATTGCGTCGATCATCATCGGAGCGCTCGCGATCCTGGCCGGCTTGGCCTTCGAAGGGATGAACGTGACGTATTTGGTGGGCTGGGCGTTTGCGATCGCAGCCTCGGCGAATCTTCCGGCGTTGTTGATGCTGCTGTTTTACAGAGGAACGACCAAGCAGGGGATTATCTGGGGAGTACTTCTAGGAACGATCAGTTCGGTCCTGTGGATCGCCCTATGCCCTGAAATGTTCAAGAGTCTCTACGGCTTGGATCCTAAACAAGCTTGGGTCCCGTTCAGTCAACCGGGGATTGTCACGATCCCACTGAGCTTCATCGTGATTCTCGTAGTGTCCAAGCTGACCGCAGGATCAAACTCTTCGTCCTCCATCGCAACTTCCGCAAACGAGTCCTAAACCGCTATGAAGTTTTGGAATACTTGCATCGCCTTATCGCTGGCGATCGCCCTGTGCTCTATTTGCCCAACACGATCTTTCGCACAACTCGAACAGCTTTCTGAAGAGGTTCTCAAATCCAAGTCGCCTGCACAGTGGGCCGAATTGGCCAAGCAGCAGGGAGACGCGGCGCGCGGCGTGAACGTCTTCTACCAGAGTAACCTCGCATGCGTCCGATGCCATTTAACCAACGAGCCGAGCGCTCGTGCGATCGGTCCGAATCTCGGCCATTTAACCGATATTCCACAATCCGATAAGTTGTCCGACGAGCAACTTGTCGAGTCGATCTTGGAACCTTCTAAAACGATTCGCAAGGGGTATGAGTCGATCGCGCTGCGACTCGGCGACGGTGAACTCGTTACCGGGTTGTTGATCGATAAAGACCAGACGCGATGGCGACTGCGTAACGCAAATGGCGAGGTGATCGAAATCCAAGCCGACCAGGTCGAAGCCTCATCGGCCAGCGCGCAGTCCCTGATGCCTGCGGGCCTGATGCAGCAACTGACCAACCAGCAAGCCTTGCTCGATTTGATCAAGTACCTGATCGAGATTCGCGATTCTGGACCCAAGGGTGCTGCGAGTCTCCCGCCCGATCTTTCCCTCTTGGCCGTGAAGATTCCGGACTATGAATCGCGAATCGATCACGCTGGCTTGATTCGAGATTGGAACCAAGACGCTTATGCGCGCGGCCAAGCGATCTATTCGCGCGTGTGTGCGAATTGTCATGGAACCAAAGATCAAGTCGGTTCCCTGCCAACGGCTCTACGTTTCGGTGAAGGGAAGTTCAAAAACGGAAGCGACCCGCTAGGCATGTACCGCACCCTGACGCATGGTTACGGATTCATGGCCGCTCAGACATGGATGGTCCCTTCGCAAAAGTACGATGTCATTCACTACATCCGAGAGGAGTTTCTCAAATCCAATCCCCATCTGCCATCGATAGCGGTCGATCAAGCGTACCTGAGCAAATTGCCCAAGGGAGATACGCGAGGTCCAGAGCCGAGCAACATCGAAGTCTGGAGTGCGATGGACTATGGCAATATGCTCACCCATTGCTATGAAGTCCCAGGTCAACAGCTCAATATCGCTTACAAGGGGATCGCCATGCGCCTCGATCCTGGACCGGGCGGTATCACGCGAGGTCGGCAGTGGATGGTCTTTGATACCGACACCCTCAGGTGGGCAGCCGCTTGGCAAGTCGCCCAGGACAAACCCAAGGATGTGTTCATCGATTGGCGCGACATCCAATTCAACGGAGAGCATGGAATTCATCCGAGGATTGTTGGCGATGTGGTGTTTGCCAACGCAACCGGACCGGGCTGGGCCAACCCCGATTCGACCAGTCCAGCTTTCGACGACAATGCGCGTGTTCTGGGTCGCGATTCGCGTCGCTATGGACCGTTGCCGAAAGCTTGGGGGAAATTCAACGGCCAGTTCGTCAGCGGTTCGCAGACTGTTTTGTCGTACAGCGTCGGCGATGCGCAGATCCTCGAATCACCGCGTCTATTGAGTGTGACCAACCAGCAGGGGGCCTTTGCCAGGGTGCTCAATGTCGCACCGCATCAACAGACAATCGAACTGCGTGTGGCAGACTTGAGCGAGCAGGAATCGGGCGTTCGGTTGCCGGATCCTCTGGCCAACGACGCTGCCACCACGATGAGCTGGACGACCGGAGAACGCGATTTTGGGTGTCTTGGTCAGACCAAAGGATTCACCTGGAAGATCCGAGATCGGATGCTGACGGTTTCCATCCCGGCCAGCCAGGAACCGCAGCGGTTTGCCGTTTGGTGCAACAAGACACCCTCTGTCGAGCAGACCGCTCGTCAGAGCGCCATCGACGCGAATCTTGTTGGTGACCTCGATTTGCTCGGGCGTGTCCGAAGCAATCCACTCAGGTGGAGTCAGGTTCTAAAAACCGTCGCCAAGGAGTCCTTTGCGAAAGGTGCATTTGCGGTCGATACGATTGTTTCGCCTGAGTCGAATCCTTGGTTTGCGCAGTTGCGCCTGACGGGTCTGGATTTCTTCTCCGACGGTTCGATGGCCGTATGCTCTTGGGATGGAGACGTTTGGCACGTGCGTGAATCGCTCGACGGAGCTTCATGGGATTGGAAGCGGATGGTCTCGGGACTGTATCAACCCCTCGGCTTGAAGATCGTCGATGACATGATCTACTTGACATGCCGAGATCAGTTGGCAGCCCTGCACGATTTCAACGCAGATGATGAAGTCGATTACATCGAATGCTTCAACAACGACCATCAAGTGACGGAGCATTTCCACGAGTTCGCGATGGGTTTACAGACCGACGCGGCTGGAAATTTTTACTATGCCAAATCAGGTCGTCACGCGCTCAAGGCTGTGGTGCCACAGCACGGGACATTGCTGAGGGTATCGCCCGACGGATCCAAGACCGATATTTTGGCCACCGGGTTTCGGGCGGCCAACGGAGTTTGTTTGAATCCGGATGGATCGTTCATCGTGACCGACCAAGAGGGGTTCTGGAACCCGAAGAATCGCATCAATTGGGTGACGGTGGATCCAACTGGGCCACCTAAATTTTATGGAAACATGTTCGGATATCACGATGTGACCAACACATCCGACGATGCGATGGAGCCGCCGCTGTGCTGGATCACCAATGCCTTCGACCGCTCGCCGGCCGAATTGCTTTGGATCGACAGCCCGACTTGGGGCGAATTGCAAGGAGGTTTGCTCAACCTGTCGTACGGTTATGGCAAAGTGTACTTGGTGTTGCACGAGCAAGTTGACGGCAAAAGGCAAGGTGGGATGATCGAGTTGCCCATCCCGGCATTTCCGACCGGAGTGATGCGAGGTCGATTCTCACCCGGCGACCATCATCTGTATTTGTGTGGCATGTTCTCTTGGGCAGGCAATGCGACCTATCCAGGCGGGTTGTATCGGATCCGCAAGCTGCCGAGCCCGAGCCATCTACCCTTGCAGATGCACGCGACCGAGAGTGGAGTTGAATTGGTTTTCGCAGATCCAATCGATCCTGCATCGCTCGATCCTGCGAATGTTCATATGGAGCAATGGGGTCTCAAACGCAGTGCCAAGTACGGTTCCGATCACATCGACCAGCACGCTTTACAGATCGATCGAGTGAGCCTGATGTCCGATGGCAAGACGGTGCGGATTGAGAGCAAGCAGCTAAAACCGAGTTGGGGTATGGAGATCCGGTACAAGCTCCAGGGTGCGGATGGCAAGCCGGTGCGAGGCACCATCCACAATACGATTCATCAGATCCGGCCGTGAAATGACCCAGTATTCTGGACCATCAATCACTCGACAGTGATCCGAACTGCATCGTTGCGTTTGATAACCAACGGACGGTTTTCGGAACCGAACTCCATGTGGCAGTCGAGCCACACGCCGATGGTTGCATCCTTGGGGATTTGGATCTTGGCGATGACCGTGTTCCCTTGCCGTTCGAGCGATTGCGCTTCGTAGGGTCCCAATTGAAGCCATTTTGGGGCCCCTTCAGGAATCGGTCGTCGGGCTGCGCTGGGGTCGAAGTCGATTCGAACTTCGTGTGCTTGACCACGAACGAGGTTGCCTGGTCGTACAGCGGTGACGATCTTGCCGTATTTGTCTCCGGGTTGCGTGTTGTCTTGGATCACGCCGTCTTGGTTGCGAGCACCGGCTCGCCGCAGTCCGCGATTGTTGCTCGGTTCGACCACTCCGGCGTAGCCACCTAAGATGTAAGGGAATCGGTTGGGGGTCACGTGGTAGTGGTATCCTCGCTCCGGGTCGCTGTGTCCGTTGCAAGCATCGAGAGCTTGATCCCCTCGGAGGTCCATAGCCATCGTTCCGTCGGATTCATAAGGTCCATACAACGGGAATCCATCGAATGCAAAGCCGATGATAGGCGAGTGCGATTTGGCGTCATCGATGAAGGGAGACTTCACGCAGGTCGGATACTTGTGATAGTGGTACACCCCGGTTTGCTGTGGGTGTCCGCAGCAGGAGTCGAGCCAGACCTCGTCGTAGCCTTGGACCGCATTGCGACCTTCCATTTCGAAGGGGTTAAAGAAGACCACGCCGTTTAACGACATGCCGATCGGTCCCATGGGGAGTCGGGTAATCGAATCGCTCTTGCGGGGTACCAATGGCAATCGGAAGGTGAAGTCTTGGACGCGGATCGTATTTGGGTTGTCGCTGTTTGGGAAAATCGCAGTTGGGTGGTTCGGGTATCCTTGGCTCTTGATGATCAGATGATTCTCATCGTGCGAAATTTGCAAATTAGCGATCCCGTCTTTGTTGGAATCCTTGCAGTGGTAGGAAAATAGATCCAGCCAGCGTCCTGCATCGCGGTAGTAGTATGTTTTCGGCTCGGATTTCGAAACGTACCAAAAGCCACCGATCGACTCGACCTGATCCTCTTGGATCGCAACCGCTTGCGTGCTGAGTGAAATCTCTTGGGCCCCTGTCGTACCGAACCAGTTGCAGAGCAACCCGCCCAGAGCGAGGGCCAATACCGTCGATGGATGCCAGCTTGATTGAAGCGGCAAGGATGGGAGCCGTGGGACCATGCAGGAGTTCCTAGGTTTGAGAGTGTCGACGGGGCGAATCATGAAGGTAATCTGCTAACCCTACGGTTACAAATAGGTTACGATAGAAACTTGCGAAAAACGGGGATTGAGATTAATTCGTGGATCCCGTGGTATCGAGCATTTGGAGTGGCACAGTGCGCAAATCGACGATCGATGGTTTTTGGATCCCTTGGGTCGGCCTGTTGGTTCTCTTGGTCGTGCATGGATTGGATGCAAGAAAGTTGCTGGGACAAGAGCCCAAGGATGCGGTCGATCGATTGACTCGCAAGAACCTTGAAGCAGTGCGCGAGGCTGTCGAAAAATATGCAGCCGAGCGGCAGGTGCTCAAGCGTCCAGGACCGCTGCGGGAGGTGAGAGCCAACCTGCACGTCCACTCGGAATTGTCGCATGATTCGCGGGGCAAGATCGAGGACATCGTCGCGGCGGCCAAGCGAGCCGGGACCGAGGTTTTGTTGTTCACCGAGCATGTGTCGAAGGAGAAAGACTTTTACACCGATGGGCATCAGGGGCTCAGCGATGGCGTGTTGCTGATCCCCGGTGCTGAGATGAAGGGGATGCTCGTATATCCGACGATGAGTTTGCGGCCGTTTGAGTCGGCAGATTCGCAGGAGACCACTCAAATCGTGCGCAATCGAGGTGGGCATGTCTTTTTATCCCACCTTGAGGAAAGGATGGATTGGCGAATTCAGGGACTGACAGGAGTTGAGATCTACAATACCCATGCGGACTTTAAGAAGCAGAAGCGGATGATCGATTCGATGAAGAACCCGCTGTGGTTGATCAAGACAGCGGAGTTGATCGACAAGTATCCGCAGGAAGCGTTCTCGGCACTGCAGACTTATCCGGAGGACTACCTAAAGCGGTGGGACGAGTTGTGTTGGATCTCGCCGCATACGGGCGTGGCGGCCAATGACGCACATCAGAACGTCGGTGTCCGAGTGCTGCTCGGTCAAGACGGCAAGGTCCTCGTTGCCGATGCGTTGGGCGAGGAGTTGCTCAAGCTCGAGCGATTGCTCGTGGCCCCCGTGTTGAAGATTCCAGAGGACGCCAAACAGGGGGATGTGTTGCTCAAGTTGCAGTTGGATCCATACGAGAACAGCCTGCGGCATGCGGGGACCCATATGCTCGTGAGCGAATTGAGCAAGGAGGGTGTGTGGACGGCGCTTGAAGAGGGACGAACGTTCGTCGCATTCGATTGGTTAGCCGATGCGCGGGGGTTTGACGTCGCGTTGATCCAGGGTGAGAGTCGTCACGAGATCGGGTCGCGATTGGACTGGGAAGAGATTGGACAAAGAGGACCGCTGCGGCTGGTAGGTCAAGCGCCGTTACCGGCGCATTGGAAAGTGATCGGCACACGCACGGGTGCCGACGGCGAGCCGGTATTTGGGGAGGTCGTTTACGAGACCGACTCAGAGCGATTGGACTGTGCGATCAAGACGGCTGGCAACTACCGCGTCGAACTGTGGCTAGAACTCCTCGGCCAGCCCCATTGCTGGATCCTCACGAGCCCGTTTTATGTGAAAGACTGACGGGCCGCTGCGATCGACCCAGAGAAACTACCCCGCTAGGACTCGAACCTAGAATAAAGGAACCAAAATCCCTTGTGTTGCCAAT
>JBJTAQ010000879.1:0-2345 GCA_046090945.1 Pirellula sp. | reverse complement strand
CGAGGTTCATTTCTACTTTGAAATCGAACGCTCCGAACTTGCTGGTGCCGATGCGGTTAATAGCATCGTGGGTGATGGAGTCGTAATCGGTGGTGGAGGAAAGGATACACTTGCCGGGACTTCGGCGCGGGTCGTTATCGGTGATGAAGGACAGATTCGATATAGCGAAACTATCGTAGATGTTCCCATTATTGGGCCAATATACGAAGACCCACCCAATCCAAATATGAACCCGGAATTGGCAATCGACCGGGATCCGTCAACTTTTTTAAGGATGTGGCACAAGTTTTACAACAACGGTCAAATTGCAACTGCCAGCCTTCGGCTATCATCACCGACAACGGAGCCTGTTACCGGACTCAAGTTGACCAAACGAAACGACAGCGATTACTCGCAAGAAGATCCGAAGACCGTCAGTTTCTATGGGTCAAACGACCTGTCTATGCCTGCGGCCAACGGGAACTGGTACGAAATCCGACAGGGATTGCCCACCAATCTAGGCGATCAAGCAGGTGCAAGCAGTTCGATACCGATCGTAAATAACGTTGCCTACCGATTCTACAAAATCGTCTTTGACGAGATTAAGAATGATTCCCGGGGAGTAGTGACGATAGCGGAAGTCTCGCTCCAGACCTCCGGAACTCAACTGGAGGGAGTTGAGAGTTTGCCTTCCGCCGCTGGGGATGAGGATACCTTAACGATACCGAGTGCTGGAACGCTGATGATTGGCGGTGAAGGCAAAGATCATATTACGAGCGCTGCAAGCAATTCCCAAGTCGTCGTGCTGGGTGATCTTGGACGCGTTGGTTTTGATGCCCAAGGCAAACTCGGCGAGATGGAGATACAAGCCTTCAACTCTCCGGATGGCTATCGTGTCGATGCTGGGTTAACAAATGCGACCTTTAAGTTCATCGGCGACTTGCGACTTTGGCTAGGTCGACCTGTCGGTGGCGTGCCAACGATGACAAGCATTACGATGTCTGACAAGGTGACCATCGATTCAGTGAATCTGAAACTGTTGTTCGAACAAGGCTTCAATCACGAGACCGATCGTGTGCTGAACCAGTCTCTTTCGTTGTTTAATGGGGCGTCCGGTAGGTTTAACAGTGCAACGGGACTGTTCCGCAACGGAGGTTACACCTATGAACTTGTTGAACTCGATGACGCGAACAATCCTGGATCGAAGACAATCACACTCAAGACGGTCCTGATTCCAGGATCAAGCGATGGGGCGGTTCGGTTGTACGTTGATAGCATCGAGGGACAAGATCACCTGGGAACGAGTTTCAGCAACTACTTTAGCAACCAACTACAAAGCCCATTGGTTCTAGGACCGACAAGTATTGATATAAGGGGTGTCGCAGAGTTTACTGGCAACTTTGAATTCCGCGAATCTGTCGATGCATCTGGGGCGACGCAAACGAGCACATGGGCATTCGTTTCGGTTGATACCGATGGTCTACTGCGAACTGGCGATAATAAAGGAATAACCATCGGATTCCGTCGCGCATTGGGGCCAACGAAAGCGTCTGTTGAACTCTTCTCGACGGGGCATCGTCGCGTCTATGGCTCAGGATCCTTTACCCTTGCAGCCGACACCAAGGTACAGGATGTCTCCGGCACGGTCGAGATCCGACAGGCCACTAGCAACCTAGCCCTACCAGCCTCCACGGTACAAGGTGTGACGATCAACGTCGAAGTTCCGGCATTCCTTGTTGATGAAGCAACGATTAGTGGTGATGTCGGGATGTTGATCGGCGGAGTGATGAGGCTCCAAGGTTTGGCTTACTTCTACGAACGGGTCGGCGGTGGATTGGATGTCGTACTCGATGGTGCGAGTCCAAATAGCAAACTGGTCATGTCTGCCAACGATTTTAGAGTTGGTGTGGTACGTGCCAATGCGGCGATGATCATCACGCCTCAGGCAGGGATCGCAATCCAAAGCAATATCACCAGTACGTCTAAGTTATGGCTCGAAGCAAAGGCCTTTGGTATCGACTTGTTTGATCCCAGCGAAGTTCAAGGACAAACTAACGTTATCTACAACGATACGGGCGTTGCTCAAGACTTGACAATCGCCCGCGGACGCGTTGGAACTCTGAGTCTCAAGGTTGGTGTGGAGCCTCCCGATGGTTTCCCTGGTGCACCGTTGATCAAGGTAGATGTCGATGACTTGAGAGCGACGATGTTCGGCTTCGTAAGCCTATCCGGGGATTTTGTCGTCAAACGTCGAGGTAGTGGCGACCTGCTGATGTCAAGCAGTTCGGCTTCGCTGATTTTGAATACCGGGACTGATCTGTTCGGATTCGGTATCGTCAATGCAGCCTTTGGTCTACTGGTCGAGG
>JBJTAQ010000878.1:0-4325 GCA_046090945.1 Pirellula sp. | reverse complement strand
TAAACCGACATCGGAATGCGTCCGATCAGCAAATTCCGATCAGACCACCAGTGACTTGTCCGGTCATATCCGACGGCAACTTGGTTCTGTTCCAAATGCACCAACACAGACGCTTGCCAACCGATATAGGCACCTGTTGGGTTTTGCGGTGCGGCTAGAGTCCAACCCGAAGCAGGAAAACATTTTCGAGTGTCCACGAATTGGTGCAGCGCCAGCCCGATCTGCCGTAAGTTGTTCGCACAAGAAACCTTTCTTGCCGCCTCGCGAGCGCCTTGAACCGCAGGTAGCAAAATCGCTACTAGTATCCCGAGGATCGCGATGCTCACAAGCAGCTCGACAAGCGTGAAACCTTTTGCATGTCGATCAATCATCGCCATAGTTCCCACGACCATTGGACTTGTTCTGGTACTTGTCCTCCTTGGCCTGTTTATCCAACAAGATCTTCAGTTCGTAAACCTCATCGGCAACGGCATTCTCAGGCAAGTTTGGGTCGCGGTTGATGGTAATCGATTGCGTCTTGATCACCTTGCCATCCACAATCAACTGCACGCGATAAACCCCATTGGGTACCGGCCTTGCGCCACGGAAACCTTGGAAGCCTTGGGGAGCCCGTCCTCCAGTTGCACCTCCACCCGAAGTCCCACCGGAGGCTTGCCCTTGCCCCGACGGAGGACTCGCTGCTGGTGGGGTAGCAGACTGCTGAGCTTCCGCGTCGGACTCTTCCTGAGCAGGCGGGTTAGGATTGGGGTTTGGATTCTGACTGGATTCCTCGCTCGCTGATGGCGCACCATCAGGAGGATTATCACCCCGTCCACGGCGTTGGCGACCCTGACGCGGTGCTGAATCGTCTGTAGGACGCGAAGGTCGATCGGTTGAATCGTCGCTGGGGCGATCAGGCCTCTCGCGACCACCCCCGAATCCCCCTCCGCCACCGGAACCACGACCACCGCCAAATCCACCACCGCCGGGACCGCCTCCAGGGCCTCGATTGTTTTGAGTCAGGTCCCAATTGACCATGTGCAAACCGGGCTCGGACTTGGCATTGATTTCACTGATAAGATCCCCATCGATATTCTCCACCCTTGCCACAACCTTCTCGGCCTTGGTGGGCAATGCATACCAAAGCTTCGCTCCAGGCGAAGGATTCTGCCCTGTGAAACTGCGGTTGGTTCCGCCGCGGCCAGGGTCATTTCGCCATCGAGTTACATCGATTGGATCGAACAGAGCAATCTCCTTGCCGATATTCTCAGGCTTCAACTGCCGAAGACCGCTGACATCACAAGCCCACAAACTGCGTCCGTGGGTGGCTACGACAATCTCACCATTATCGGGATGAATTGCAACCTCATGGATCGCGACGGTCGGCAGGTTCTGATTGAACTGCGTCCAGTTTTGACCTCGGTCGATCGACACCCAAAAGGCAAACTCGGACCCAAGGTACAGCAGATTTGGGTTGACAAGGTCTTCGCGAAGACATCGCGTAGATCCCCAAGGGAGGTTTGCATGCAGTGGGTTGAACGTCTCGCCGAAATCCTCGGAGACAAACACATAAGGATTATCATCGTCACTACGATGTCCGTCTAAGCAAACGTAGACTCGGCCTTTGTAGTGCCTCGACGCCTCGATCGTCGCAACCCAGCGTGGATTGGGCAATTTCAGGTGCGATGTGATATTTTTCCAAGTGGTCCCACCATCGCGGGTTACCCATAGGGCTCCATCATCGGTTCCTGCGTACAACAAATTCGGATCCCGAGGCGACTCGGACAATGCGGTAGCAGAACCGCGCTGAGTCAGGGTGATCTCAGGTGAAATCGGCCGCAGATCATTACCTCGATCCAATGATCGAAAGACGTAGTTGCCTGCGGTGTAAAAGATCTTCGAATTGTGGCTCGACAAAAGAAAGGGGGTATTCCAGTTGAACCGATAGCTCAAGCCATCGACCCGTGCGGGCCGGAGTGAACCGCGTTCGCCAGTTCGAAGATTTCGCCGTACAATAGCTCCATTTTGACTCTCTGCGTAAAACAAGTCCGGATCGTTGGGATCGGCTCGGCATACAAAGCCGTCGCCGCCGTTGAGATTGACCCAATCCTCGTTCAGAGCGCCACCGGCACGACTGATCGCAGGACCCGCCCAGGATCCATTATCTTGCAAACCACCAGCCACCCAATAAGGCTGCTTGGGGCTGATCGCAACGTGATAGAACTGACCGATCGCGGCGGTGTTGATATGATCCCAAGTAGCCCCGCGATCGTAAGTGACGTAGACGCCCCCATCGCACCCGATGATCATGTGCCGACCATCGGCCGGGTCGATCCACAAATCGTGACCGTCGGCATGGACCCTCTTTCCGAAATCCTCGGTGAAGATCGTTCCGCCGTCCTTAGATTGATGCTGCGCGACTCCCAGCACATACAGGTTTTTCTCGTCGCTAGGATCTACCTTAACAACGCTAAAGTACATCGGTCGGGTGTTGAGCGAATTGACACGTTGCCAAGTTGCCCCGCCATCGGTGGATTTGTAAACACCACCGTACTTGTAACCATCGGCTCCTTGCTGGTCTTGCACATTCGGAGACTGGCCAAAGTAAGAGTAGGTGTAAGGTCGCGCGGCGGAACCTCCCGATAGCCGGTCTGCCAACACGACTTCGACCTCCAAGTTCTGATCTGCCCGCTTGAGCTTGACTTTGAGTTTATCCTCTGCCTTGTGATTGCGAATCTCTCCAACGAGAGCTTCGTAGTTGGAGATCTCTTTGCCGTCGATTTGAAGGACAATATCGCCCGATTTGATTCCTGCCTTCTCAGCCGGTCCACCTTCGGTAACACTTGTTAAAGTCGCACCGCCCCCGCTTGCATCCTCGCCTTGAATCCCCATGTAGACGTTGCTTTGAGCAGGGGTCTGGAATCCTCCCCCACGCCCCAAACGTGCTTCGAGCACGACGGTTAGTTCGAGCTTCTCTTCTCCTCGCTGGATCTCGAACTGAAGTTTATCTCCCTCGGCCTTCTTTTGAACCATATCACTGAGCGATTGAAATGTCCCAGGGGCTTTACCGTCGATTTTGGTGATCACGTCTCCGATCTTGATCCCGGCCTTAGCAGCCGATCCACCGACCGACACTCGCTGCACGACGATCTTGTCCTCTTTGTCCTCGCCTGTGATCCCCAACGATACCGTCGTCTGTTGGGCTGGAGTTCCAGGCCTACCGGTGAGCAAAAGGTCGTACGATTTCTCCTCCTGCCCCCGTTTGAGTACCATTGCAATCCGTTGGCCCGGACGCTTCTTGCGCAGAGTCTCGAGCAGTTGGTCAAACTCGCTGACGTTCGTTCCCTCAACAGAGACCAACTGATCGCCGACTTGAATTCCCGCTTTGGCTGCAGGACTATCACCCATGACCTGCGTCACCAGAGCTTGAGAGTCCGCGTTCTGACCGACGAGTCCAAGGTAGCACGAAAAACCCGTCGGTCCCTTGCCGATGTCTTCACAGTCGATGATCGCGTACAGCGCATTTGGAGAATGCAACTGCCAATCCAAACCTATCCGACCGGTCATGCCTGGTGGAAGCCCCTTCGAAACCTTAGTCCAATTCGCACCTCCATCGGTGGTGCGGTAGATCCCGCCACCTTTCCCCCATTTGCGGATCGGATCATAGCCATCGACTCCATCCGGCTTGGGCACACTCCCAGGCCAACTATCGAATCCATCTCGCATTCGATCCCACATCGCAACGACGATCGTATTCGGATCCGTGGGGCTCATTGCCATATCGATCACGCCGGTTTGATCGTCGACGTAGAGGACTTGCTGCCAAGTCTTCCCGCCGTCGGTCGTTTTATAAACTCCACGTTCCGGATTGTTGCCATAGAGTCGACCTGCGGCTCCCACATACACCGTGTCGGAATTCTTGGGATCGACTAAGATTCGAGCGATCTGATACGAGCGGTCTAGGCCAAGGTGCTGAAAGGTTTTCCCGCCGTCAACGGTTTTATAAACTCCGTTCCCATAAGATACCGAGTTGCGAGGATTGATCTCTCCAGTGCCTACCCACAACACATCTTTGTTGTTCGGATCCGTAGCGATACTTCCGATCGAGACGACTTTTTCTCGATCGAAATGATGCTGCATGGAGCCACCATGGTTGGTCGACTTAAGCAAACCGCCCGAAGCGGTCGCAATCCACCACAGCGACGTGTCTTTTTCGTGCACAGCAATATCGGTGATCCGCCCCGACATGTTGGCAGGGCCGATCGAACGCCACTTGATCTCGTCGAGCCAAGAGGACTCGAGCTTGACGCTTGCCGGAAGCTTTGGCGGTGCAACACGCTCGTTGC
>JBJTAQ010000877.1:0-1351 GCA_046090945.1 Pirellula sp. | reverse complement strand
CCGATCCCAAACAACCTGTTTGCAGAGCTGAGCATGGCATCAGCAGAAGTTTCGATCGGATCACTCAAGATGAAAGACCCCCATCTGAGTTGGCGTCCCCCGGTCCGGGTCCTCGGCTCCGACCCCTTTGTACTCGACGCGATATCCGTAGAGTTCGCACACGCGATCGCCCCAAGCTTGAAATTCCGCTCGGGTCCATTCGAATCGATGGTCTTGATGGCGGAACTTGCCCGCCGGCAGTGTCTCCCACACGCTGTTGTATTCACGGTTGGGTGTCGTCAAGACGACGTGCTTGGGCTTGGCCTGCATGAAAAGGACGTTGGTCAGTGAGTCCAGGCGATTCGGTTCGAGATGCTCGATGACTTCTACCACGGCTGCCGCATCGAATCCTCTCAAACGACCATCTTTATAAATCAGCGATCCATGAATAAGATCGACTCGGGCTTTTTGCGTTTCGTCCCAAGTATCCATCCGCAATCGTTTGCGGGCGATTTCAAGCGACTTGTACGACACATCCATGCCGAGGATTTTTTTGAATTGCCCGATTCGAATTAATTCCTTGAGCATTTTCCCTTCGCCACATCCGAGATCCAAGACCGAACAGGCACCGCAGGCGATCAACTCCTCCAGGACAGCCGTGTATCGCTGCGTGTTGAGCGGCACTAAAACATCCGATTCGTATGCTGAGTGGCTTTCCTCCGGATCGGGCGTAGCATCGCCCTCGTCCAAGCGTTCGAGGGCACTTCGCACCAAGTTCGCTCGACCACGCAGATAGCGTTTAGCGATCCAATCCTTATGAGGGTGGCTGGCAAGCCACCCTTCTCCCCACTCAATCAGCTTGTGCAACTCCTCATCGCCAACAAAATAATGTTTATTGTTGTCAAAAACAGGAATCAGCACGTAAAGATGCGTTAGCAATTCTGAAAGCAAGCAGACCTTCGACAACTCCGTTCGAATATAAGGACTTTCCCCCCACTGTGGAAATTGAGGGTCCAATGGGGCCGTTTCTGCGGTGACTTGATAACCCAAAGGCGAGAAAACACGCTCCACCCAATGCGACTCTCCCCTGGTCGCTAGCGAATCGATACGCACCTTCCACGGAAAAGGAGTCTGAGCTAGTTCCGGGTAATCTTTGCATTTCCCACCGAGTGCCGAAGATAGGACTTGGGAGATCGCGACACTCATGAACGAAGAAGCAACAAAGGGGCGGTCGTTGACATATTGCCCGAGCATGAAGTCCGATTCTCGATAAGCCCCTTTGTTGCTTCTTCGTTCATGAGTGTCGCGATCTCCCAAGTCCTATCTTCGGCACTCGGTGGGAAATGCAAAGATTACCCGGAACTAGCTCAGA
>JBJTAQ010000876.1:0-2935 GCA_046090945.1 Pirellula sp. | reverse complement strand
TTCTACTTCCACTTCCACTATCGTTTGGGAGGGGCCCAAGTCGGAGCCAAACCCCTACCAGCTCGAATGGAACGATTTGATCAATGCGATCCGTAAAGACCTGCCTTACAACGAAGTCGAACGCGGTGTTAAGGCCAGCGTCGTTACAAGCATGGGACGCATGGCGGCTCACACCGGCGTTCGGGTAACTTATGAAGATATGCTCAACTGCGAGCACGAATTTGCGCCAGGGCTAGAAACCATGACCTTCGACAGCCCTGCCCCAGTGAAGGCCAACGCCCAAGGTATCTACCCAGTGCCACAGCCGGGTATCATCACCACCCGCGAGTACGGGGACTCCTAAAATCGATGATCAGTCCGATCAGTCCGATCGATGATCAGTCCGATCGACAATTATCTAAGAGGAGCTTGGAATGGAATCGGTGCTTAGCACTTTAATTGTTGTGTGCTTGCTCGTCAGCAGCATACAAGCTTTCGCGCAATCGGATAGCAACCTGCGCGTGGGGTTCGGCAAAGCGGACATCACGCCTGTGCGGCCGACACCGATGGCTGGCTACTATGGGGTTCGTTATTCGACGGCAACGCATGATCCGCTTTGGGCCAAAGCGACCGTGCTCGATGATGGATCGACCCAGGTAGCGATTGTCGCGTTGGATCTGATATCGACGAACCCTTGGATGGTTCGAGAGACACGCAAAAGGATCGAGGAAGCTCTCCGGATCCCGGCATCGCACGTAATGATCAGCGCTACGCATTCGCACACCGGGCCGATGCTTTACGAACCCGATGAACGACTCGCTGCACGATTTGGCAATCAAACCGACGAGGCCAAGCAGTACATGATCGGTCTTCCGGAGCGGATCGCTCAGAGCGTGATTGACGCAGCCGCCAGCATGAAAACGCGGAGTGTTTCGTACGCGATCGGTCAAGAGAAACAGTTGGCTTTCAATCGACGCTTTTTCATGAAAGATGGTTCTGTGGGCTGGAACCCTGGCAAGCTCAATCCGAACATTGTTCGCGAAGCAGGCCCGACAGATGATGCATTACCCTTTGTCGCCTTGTACGACGAACCGGGTAAGCTTGGTGGACTGCTCAGCAGTTTTGCGATCCACCTCGATACCGTTGGCGGTACCGAGTGGAGTGCCGATATGCCGTATACGATCCAGGAATCGTTGCTGAAGGTGTTTGGCCCGGAGGCTCATTTGCAGTACGCCACCGGGGCTTGTGGCGATATCAACCATATCGATGTTCGAACTGGGAATCGACAGGGTGGTCACCAAGAAGCAGCCAGGATTGGAACACGCCTAGCCGCGTCGATCCTGAGGTCTTGGAACGAACAACGGTCGATCGCATCGAATCGCCTAGCGGCATCGCACCAGATCGTGCGGGTTCCGGTTAACCCTCATTCGTCCGAGCGGTCTGTTTGGGCCAAGGGGGTGCTTGCCAAGATGAATGACAAGCCACTGCCGCCGTTTATGGAGATGGTCGAGGCTTATCGAATCGCCGATGTCGAAGCCCATCCGGATGGTTTCCTGGATGCTGAGGTGCAGGTGATCAGTATTGGACGTGAGGTAGCCTGGGTTTCCCTACCCGGTGAGATCTTTGTGCAGTTGGGACTCGCGATCAAGGACGCTTCGCCGTTTGCGGCGACTTCGATTCACGAACTGGCGAATGGTTCGATCGGCTATGTGCCGACTCGACAAGCTTTTGCGCAAGGCAACTACGAAGTCATCTCGGCTCGCTGCGGCTTAGGGAGTGGAGAGATGATGGTTGATTCTGCGATATCCCAACTGAGGGAACAGTTTAACAGCAAGTTAGAAAAATAATCTCGCGACCTGATCGGTTTAACGCCGACGGGAACTTCCTCGAGTGCGTGCGCGACTAACTGTTCGGCGGGCCGGTGCGGTGCCGAATGGAACATCCTCTGCAGGTGGGTTTGGGCTTGGTGAATCCTCGGCCGAATCATTGGTACTTGGATTTGTTGTTTTTGGTGCTTCGACAACTTCCCGCCGCTTGCCAACAACCTCTGAAAGTGGGTCTTTTTCGAGCATGCGATTGATTCGCTGTTCGATCTCCGTCAGCATGAACCCTTGATCTTTGCTGACGAAAGAGAAAGCGATACCGGATCGGCCCATCCGACCGGTTCGTCCGACTCGATGCACGTAGTCATCGCATTCGTCGGGCAAATCGTAATTAATGATGTGGGAAATCGAGGAGACGTCGATCCCGCGGCCGACCACATCCGTAGCGACGAGGATATCGAGCTTGCTCTCACGCAGAGCTTTGAAAACCTCATCGCGCTGCGGCTGACTCATATCTCCATGGATGGTTCCAACGCGGACCTTCCGATCGGTCTTCCCTGCGTAAAACCTTTCGAGTTGCCTGTGCAGTTTGGCAGTCCCGATTTTGGTCCGGCAGAAAATGATGGCTTGAGGAGGTTGCTCGCGCTCGAGCAGTTCAAAGAGGACTTCTTGCTTGCGATCTGGACTTACAGAGATATACCTCTGCTCGATGGTCTCGACCGAGACGTCTTTGTCGGAGCAATCGATGACAACGGGTTCGAACAGATAACGGTTTGCCAGATCGCGGATCCGCTCATCGAGCGTTGCGCTCAGCAGCATGGTTTGTCGATTTTCTGGGCAGCGTCTTAGGATCCGCTCGATGCTGGGGCGAAAGCCGATATCGAGCATTCGGTCGGCTTCGTCGAGTACCACACACCAGAGTCCTTGGAGTCGGAGCGAACCTCGCTGGATGTGATCGATCACGCGACCGGGGGTTCCGACGACAACTTGCACCCCTTTGGCCAGGGCCTTGAGTTGCTTTTGCATGTGCTTGCCACCGGCCACCTCGACCACTTCGGTCGGGCATCCAGCGGCTAGTTTGACAAACTCGCCGTGGACCTGATGGGCCAGTTCACGTGTCGGGACCAATACCA
>JBJTAQ010000875.1:0-4669 GCA_046090945.1 Pirellula sp. | reverse complement strand
GGTGCTCCGTGACCGGATTCGGCAACCACTGTTCGAGGCGAATATTGAAAACCTGCATCAGGACTCGCAGAGCCGGATTGGAGGCCATGAAGGTCGACACCGCAGCTCCCGACAGGACAATCGCATCGCTAAGAGTCAATCCGCCATGGAGGTATTCTTTGGTGCAACGATAGGTTTTTTGATTGACCAAATTTGGATCGGTAGTTGCGGGCATCCAACCGACATGCAAAGGCGACATCAGAAACGAGTACCATTGAGATCCAAAGCTGCCGTCGAGCTTGGAAGGATTGATATTCGAACTGTTTTTCGAATGCCCACCATCGATTGCAACTGCCTGGATGCGTCGATAAGCAGGTGCATGGGGGATCATCAAGCCACCCACGAACAGTGGGTATGGAAACCCTTTCTCACAAGGGTCCAGCGAATGCAGCGGAGACTCAGGTTCCAATGGCCCTGCCTTCTTGATAAAAGTTTCATAAACCCGCTTCCGGTAGAACAAGAACCAAGGAGACAAGTGGTTGATATCGACCAGCAATAGACCAACCAATGCAATGATGCCCGACGCAATCAATACCGTTGTTCGAAACTTCTGGTCTTCAGCAATCGTTACCGAGGTGCTTGTCCATCGACGCTCCTTGAAAACTTCCGGATATGCAATTTCCAATAGAAGTCGATTTAGCTGCCAATGCTGCAACGGTGTAAGCAGTTCCAACTTGGGATGCAATTCACCAGGTCGCGGAATAATTACAGGTGAATTCGCGGAATAATTAGTCCAAGATGGTGCTAGAACTTCCAGCACTGCCCTGAGTTCCGCCTGATCGCGAAACCCAGGGGGATCACTCGCGGACTTTCTTGGTACATTTGCCCCTTGGGCTAACCAGCGACTGAGTATCTCGAAAGCCACCGAGACCTGTTGATGATCGGTCGGTTTTGGATAGAGCACACCCGCTTGATCGAGCAGAGTTTGCTTCATGCCCTCAGAGATATCATCGGTCCGAAGCAATGCTTTTTTGGCAGCTCGAATTAGCAACAACCGCGTCATATTGCGATCGGCTTGGGTAATGTACTGTGATGAATCCCCCTTCGCCGCTTCGTTTGATTGAGATGGAATGCTGGCACTCTCTGGACGAATGGCGCGATTGAACGCATCCAAAAGGGGCTTTCCGTCGATTTCGTAGAGTTGGTGGTCTTGCTTGACATACTTGAGCGCGTCATTGTCGCAACCAGTCATCCCATGAATCGCTGTCGTCCATCGCTCGACCATATCGCTATCGATATCTAGCCAAGTATCCCAAGTGTAATTATCTTTCCTGAGCGCCTTTTCGAGCGCATTCCGCATACGGGCCGTTTCAAGCACTTTGTCTCTACTCGCTAGAAGCTCTCCAGTCTCCAATTTCGAATGGTACTGGTTCTTGTCAACAATAGCTTTCACAATTCCAGAATCGTCGAGCAAAGCTGCCAGACGTTCATAGTGAAAAATGTCGTAGATCAATAGTTGAGGAGGACGGTGGTTGATCACGCCCGAAAGGTTTTCTTGTCCAATGTATCCAACAGCAACCAAGAAAGCCCCCCACGTGGCTCCCGAAAGAACTAGCCAAAGCGCGAGTCGCTGCCAAACCGATGCCGTGATTCGTTCGCTCCTGATCAAGTTGCCGACTCGCATCAATGGTAGAAAAAGCATCAGGACTGCCACCGCAATCGGCAACTGCAAACTTTTCAAATCGATCTTCTCAGGCAAAAAACCAAAGCTGTCGGAGATGAAAAAATCTCCATTACCGATCATGATTGCGCAGCCAAGTAGCAGGATGCCGATCGCGATAATTGCCCAGCGTCCAGGAGCTGGCGATGGCGAAATATTGCAGTACCTCTGGAGGCTTCGAAACACACCTCGGATCACCAAAACAATCGCGATCAAAAGGACTGAAGCAAAGATCCCGACGCGCAGGTCCGAGTTCAGATCGAGCAACCCCAACCAGCGACGCACCTGCGGATCATCAAAGGCACGGAAGTAAATCGCAATGGCAGCGGCTAAGAATATCACCCAGGCAAACACAGTTCCAAAAATCAAGGCGGTCTTGAGCAAGTAGTCGGTCATGAACTCGGTCGGGCGGTTCAGATATTGACCATCCAACAAAAACTGAGCGTCCTTGGCAGATAAACCACCATCTTCATCCTTTTCGGAAGGTGAACCGGTATGCCCGAGTGTCGAGTAGTAACCGTTGGTATACCCACCCCCTGAGACCGAAGAAATGTAGTCCACATGCTTCAGAAAACCAGATCGCTGCAGAGACTGCAACAGGCCCAAATTGAACATCGCCGAGCGAATCCCACCACCGGACAAAGCCAACCCCACCAAATCCTCGCCATCGGAATCCGGATAGGCTCGATCTTCCTTGTTGCCCTTGGCGTCCGCGTTCAATTTGCGCCGACGCTTGTTGATCGCCTCCTCGATCTCGTGTTGCCTCATCTCCTTGAAATTTCTAAGACCCGAATCCTTGGGATTGCGATTGGAATGGTTTTTAGACACTTAGGGGTCTCGACGATTAGATAAAACGCTGGAATCCTTGGGAACCTTGGAATAAACCAACACGTGCTAGCGACCTAGCTGAAACTGATCACTTTAAATACAAGCGATTTGAAATCGCAACTTCCATCAAAGAAATTCCCATTTTTCGAAAATTTCTATCCGTCCCTACAATCGATGCAAACAGCAAACCCCTTCTTCAGATCCAATCTTTTCCTGGTTCACTCGGGGTCATCTCGGATTTTGATGGTTGGGCAACCTAGTCTTGTTAGGAGTCGAAGGCCGGAAAAGCCGGCGTAGTTACTAGCCCGATCCATTCAGCCAGCAAAAATCGATCATGAGAATGAAATTTAAAGCTCGTCGTGTGAACCACTGGTTCGTTGTCGCCACCTTGGGTATGACGGCGACCTCGGTCGCTCAAGAGCCTTGCGAATGCCCAATTGAGGTCGGGATAGGCGAAATCTCGCCCGAAGAGATCTTGCTACAAGCTAATCCCGAGGCTGTTTTCGATGAGGCTGAACTGCCAGGGGAAAGCCACCTGTTCGGACCCTACATCCAGCAAACGATCCAGTGGACCGAACTTCGGATCGCAGCAATCGGAAACTCTCTCGGAATACTTACCCCCTGGGACCCTAAAAACCCAGCGAACATTGTCGAGGATAGTCTCCTGATCGCTCTTGTGGATCCGTTTCCCGAAGGCGATTTGATTGCAGAGCTCGGCGGCTATGGCGAGGTGCTCGGGGTCGCACTTGAAGCAGGTGTGTATCGTTTCGATCTGAAATCGCAACTAACTCCGGGTTTGCATCGCATTCGATTGAGGTTGACTCACCCGCAAAACGAACCTCATTCGGCTTGGGTCTCTCGGCCGTTTTGGATCTCTTTCAAGCACTCTGCCCCCAACGATCCAGTGATCCGCAACCTGCCCGCGCTCGCTCGTAGAACTTTGACAAGCACGGCCAAGCAGCAGTTCGAACTTCAACACGCAGCAACCCTCGATGGCCTGAACCAACTTTTAAAATACCCCTTCGAGGACCATTGCTTAATCGACAAGGTGCAAAGCGTACTTGGTCATCACCGAACAAACCAGGATCCTTGTGCCGTGGATGATTACCCGATACCACCTGCGATCCCCTACTGCGATTGCTTGGTACCCTGTGAGGGTTGCGGACATGCGGTTGCTAGTCCCGCAACGCCAGCAACTAAAAAGCCTTCCGAGCCTCCTAGGCAAGAAGGTCCTAAACCTGAACAAATCCCGTCTCCAAAGCCAGACAAACCAGAGTCCGATGCACCGGATAAATTCGAGGAGTCTCGATCCGGAAAGCGAGCCGCAAAAGAGAGGCTGGTTTCGACAAGGCAAATACCGCATCCATCGGAATCTCAGGTAAGTGGAGAACAACTTGAACCCGTTCACGCTGAACTCGTCGTCCCTGATTCAGCACAGATCGCGAATCATCTGATGATGGATCTGGAAAAACTACAAGCTCGCAGCGAGCAAGCTTGTCAAATCGCTCGGTATCTTGAAGCCCAAGAGTTATTGCAGGAGAGGACCGAGACGTGCTTGAAGTCCAAAAATGTGGTCTCGACCATCGAATTCGATGCTCCGGCGATATTTGCAGCAAATACCTTTGCCGGAGATCGGACAGGATCTGTCGTTGGTGACCTTACGATCCTCGAAGGAATGAAATTGGATATCTACGGCGATGGACGCTACGCTTTGAGCTTCCAGTATCTGAGGCCTTCAAAGCCTGTGAAGCTTCATCTGCAAATGCAGTGCTGGATCGACGAGGAGACTGGGTGGAAGACGCTAACTCTGCCCCCGATATCCATCAACCCAGGGAATTGGGACCCGAATCAATCGGTCAAGCAGTATACCTACAGCGGTCACAGCCGGGCCTTGGAACGATCGAGCGGTTATCTGCAGAAGGTGCGTCGTACCGGCTCGGCCACCGTCGGCTTTGGCCTGCACAACCCCTCGGACTTGCGAGATTACTAAACCGTCAACCCGGCCGGTGAAGCCTGAAAGAAACTTTAGATAATCGAAGCCATTCTTTAAAAAAAGGAAATAATCTGTAACGCTTGCACCGATAACGGCAAAGATACTACGGCGAAGGTGACTTGCTAGCGACGTTCTTGCTGGCACTTTCG
>JBJTAQ010000874.1:0-1975 GCA_046090945.1 Pirellula sp. | reverse complement strand
GTCCAAGCAGCCCGAGGCACACGAAAGTATGGTTGACCGTCAGTGGTGCACGAGCCATTGAGATCGCTTGGAAGATTGCGCACGCCAAGAATCCAGGCGTGGCGGTTCGCTTCGACATCGCCTACCACGGACGCTCCCTAGCAACGGCATTGTTGAGCGATACCCAAAGGTCCAAGGTGCTATCGGAGGATGTCTCCTGCACTCGCGTGCGAACGATCCGCTTTCCAAAGCATATCCGGGGTGTATGCGGACCGATCTACGCAACCAGCAGTCCGAGCTCGTTATGCCCCGAGTGTCTCGAATGTTTGGATCAGGCCGAAGAAGTCTTTGAGCAAATGCCCTCTGGCAGTTCCATTTTGTTTGTCGAGCCTGCAATCGGCGCTCGAGGCTACTACTTTGCTCCGGCAGCCTTCCTGCAACGCCTAGTTGCTTCAGCTCGCCAAAGAGGTCTGACGGTGATCTGCGATGAAATCCAAATGGGCCTCAGACGCACCGGAGCGATGTTCATGTGCCGAGCCCAAGGCTGGGAACCGGATCTACTAGTTCTGGGCAAATCCCTCGGCGGCGGGATTGTACCGATTGCGGCAGTCGTAGGAGATGCAAATCTGGTGGATGCAGTTCCGGCTGGGATCGAATCCGAGACCTTTGCCGCCTATCCTCTAGCTTGCCGAATCGCCCAGGAAAGCCTCGGGATTCTTTCAGAGCCGAAACTGGGCGAGGATGTTGAACGCAAAGGAGAGCTATTTCGTACTCTGATGCGTGATGAACTACCCGGGAATCTCGTCGTCGATGGAGCCGGCCTAGCCTCCTGCGTCAGCTTGGAAAATCTTCCCGGTGCGGGGGTTGCCCAAGCGACTGAGGTGGTCGGCTGGCTCTCGAAACATGGGATTTTGGTCCACCTGACCGGCCCCCGTAGAAACCGCCTGGCGATGATCCCATCGCTGCTAATCCCAGATGAAGCGCAAGAGCTCGCCGCCAGGAAAATCATCCAAGCCTTGAGCGCAATAGACTTGGCCTAAGCGAATTGGCCTAAGCGAATTGGAAGATGCAAACCATTGAATAGCCCGAATAAGGACCCAACAAGAGCATGATCGGCGAACCAATCCCCAGCCAGTACGACTGGCGTTTTTCTGCGTTTGGATTCCCGGTACGCGTTACATGGATGTTTTGGCTAATCACCGCCGCCTTGGGCTATTCCATAGCCATGGATGCGAATCAATCCTTCGGAAGGATTGGCCAAGCACCTGGCGTGGCCCCACTGCTGCTAGTGTGGGTATTTTGTGTGATGCTTTCAGTCCTCGTCCATGAACTTGGCCATGCACTCGCATTCCGCTACTACGGGATCGAATCCCACATCGTCTTGTACCACATGGGCGGATTGGCGATCCCGACGGCTGGATTCTCCTTCAATCGCTCGGGAGGACGCAGGCGATTGACCCATTTGGACCACATCGTGATCTCTTTGGCGGGCCCTGGCTTGCAGTTCGCCTCTGCAATCCTAGCCGCAGCAATCGCTTACGGTGTCGGAATTTTCGTCCCCTCTGCGGCCGAGTGGTGCGAGCTGCTGAAACCACTTGGAATCTCCAATCCGTGGGCGAAAGAGGGGCTTGGCATCAACAATCCCTGGACCTATGCGATCTTCAACTTCTATGTCCTGGTAAGCATCTGGTGGCCGATTTTTAACTTGCTACCCGTCTATCCGCTCGATGGTGGCCATGTCGTTCAGCATGCCGCTGCGATACTGCGCCGCACGGATGGTTACAACGAAGCTTACATCGTCGGCGCTGCGGTGGGTTTTCTAGTGGCATGGTGGTTCTTTCAACGCGGCGGATTGTTCAATGCAATCCTCTTTGCCTCGATGGCGATGAACAATGTGCAGGCTCTAAATCGCTTCGGCGGCCCTCCGAGATGGTGATTTCAGAAAAAATTTTGAAAAATTTTTCCACCTCTTCACGCCTGCTTTTGAACTCGATTC
>JBJTAQ010000873.1:0-4314 GCA_046090945.1 Pirellula sp. | reverse complement strand
TACAACGAGGGGGTGGTAACCAGCCGCCACCAGCTCAAGCACTCGGTCGATTTCAAGATCGCGGGGGATTCGTTTGAGAACCGCTATCAGTTGGATACGCCGATCGATGGGTTTGGTCGACCGGCCATTTATTTGTCGTTGTTGCGTCTGCTGTGTTCGAATGGGGCGATCGGCTTCTCGCCGGCTTTTCGTAGCGAGCTGAGTTTGGGCAAGGGTAAGGACAGGGGGGAGTTTGCCATCGAAAGGGCGCTAGATAGTTTCAACAACGAAGAGGGGTATGCGGCACTTCGGCAGCGGTTCGAATCGGCGTCCAGCAGTTGGGCTTCGATGGCCGAGGCACAAGCTTTGTACAAGGTGATCGCCAAGGCGCACAACAATGGGCATGTGCGCAAGCCGTCGATCGGATCGGATGGAGCTTCGCTTATGAGTTCCATGCCTAACATCATGGGATCGTTTCATAAAACGGTGGGAGATTTCGGTGAAATCTATGGGTTGGCAAATCCCGATACGCTGAGTCTCAAGCGACAACGCACGCTACCTGCCAAGTGCCGCGTGTATGAGTTGTTGAATTTCGCGTCCGAGGTGGCAACGCATCACATGGAGCCTGCTGGACAGCGACCGGTCCAAGCGTTTATTGGCGAGTTGATTTCGCACGAGTACGACCTTGAAGGGACCTGCGACAAGTTCGGAGACTGGAAGGATTTCATGATTGGCGATCGGACGACCACCAAGACGCTTGCATCGATGCATCGTCGGTAGGAAGCAATTGAGCTTGAAAAATCCAGCTTGTATTTTGCCCCAGCTGAGACCGTTTCCATTCAATCGAGAGGTTTTTTAACCACAGAGACACAGAGGGGCTTTGAGTTCTCGTGCTAGCGTTGAGCATCTCTGTGAATCTCTGTGTCTCCGTGGTTCAAAAAAGGTCTTGCATGGGTTTTGATGGGCATGGCTCATCGGTATCGTTGCCCAATGCTCCTACGAGATCTTCAATTCGAAGCCGAGCGAATAAACAGCCTCGCTCTCACACGAATGGAATAAGCCCAGACAAGTACTACGGCAATCGCTAATTGAGAGGGAGCCTTAGTCTCAAGGGACCTTTGATGGTTTCCAGGTCGACTTCGTCGACATCGATCACATCTCCACGAAGAAGAACTTCGATGGCGTTATCGCGGGCCAGGTCGATGATCACTTCACGGACTTGGGGCATCAGTTGCCGCCACTTGGATCCGAAACCGCGCGCGGCATCGGTTGGGCAGATACTCTCTCCGGGTTTCATTTCCATCAGCAGCCTGAAGATCTCGTCGCGGAGATCGTTATTGCTAGCGGATTCGTGTTCCATCCACCTTGTTTTCATCGTCGGGTTCTGATGTTAGGGTAGGATTTCGCGTTGTTTGAGCCAGCTTCCGAACAATTCGAGCGCCATCGGCTCGATCGCCACATCGATTTGATCGTATTCATCGGGAAGTCCGGTATTGGCTTTTTGCAGCAAGTGGTTCAGTCCTGGCAGGACGACCAAGTCTGCTTTCAAGTTCATGTTGTGGGTAACGATATCTTGTAGTTTCTTTCGATTCGGCTCGAAGAGAACCTGGGTGTCTTTCTCTGCCCAAACGGCAAGGACCGGGCAGTCGAAGAGGACCCAGTTCGACGAGGGGTCATAGGCTAGAAAATGGCGCATCCAACGGGATTGAAGGCCTCGGAATTGAGCAGTGATTGCTTCGATAACCACCTTCTTGCGTGCCGCTTCGTCGGCACCTGGGGCTGATTGCGAAAGTCGGTTCAGCGTATCCCATCGTTGGACAACAGCCTTTCTGACTTCACTCAGAGCTGTCTCGTCGTCGGCTGGAAAACGCAGAGCGATTTGCTGCAACTCATCCTGTAGGGCTTTGGCGTTGGCACGATCCTCTGGATCGACTCCTTCGAGTTCGGCGATGCGGTCAACTTGGCTGCTGAGGATCTCCGTGCCGGGTAGCACGGGTGGAGCGATGAGAATCATGAAAGCAACCTCACGCTGCCAGCTTGCGACCAAAGGCCCGATGATGCCACCTTCGCTATGCCCGAAAATACCAACTCGAGTTCGATCCACACCTTCGATCTCTCGGGCGAATTGCCAGACGGCCAACGCGTCGTCGGCGAAGTCTGCGCTGGTTGCATTGACGAAGTCCCCGGAGCTCTGCCCTACGCCGCGATCATCATATCGGAGGACCACCATCCCTTGAGCTGCTAGGTAGTTTGCGATCTCTCGGAACGGTTTGTGTTTTCCGATCGTTTCATCGCGGTCTTGGGGGCCACTGCCGGTAACCAGAACCACAGCCGGGTGTTGTAGCTTGGGATTGAATCCTTTTGGAAAGGTGATGGTGCCGGCGAGTTGGAACGAATTGTCGGCGCGTTTGCCGGTCTCATTCAAAAGCGGCTTGCTGCTATCGAATCGCTCGACAGTGAATGGTTGTTCCTCGATACCGATGTCAGATAAGCCGATGTCCGAAGCTGTCGATTTGGATTCCGGCATCTTGTTGGACTTTTCTTGAAGCGGCTGAGGTTTAGGAGCATCTGCAACCGCAGCTTTTTCTTCGGTAACCTTTTGCTGGCTACTAGACTTGTCTGGCTCCGGCTTTTTGTTTCCGAGGCCGATGAGGTACTGCACGAATGGATCCTGTGCTGCGGGATTGCTGGAAATTTCTGCGACTCGTTGCATATCGAGTTGCAGCGGCAGGAAACCTTGTTGGAATTTTCCAGTGAGTGTCTTTTTGTCTTCGGAGAGAGTCGCGATGTATTTTGCATTGCCGGGGATTGCCGGGATCGAAAACTCGTAGGCTCCCTTGTCGGTGAAACTGACGGTTGCTGGGAATCCGTTTGCGTTTTCGGCTAGGGAGTCCATCAGGATTCGAGGCTTATCGGCCGAGGCAAAGGGGGGGGCGTTGTAGAATCGGAATCGCAGCGGGACCTTTCGCGTCCCAACATCCAGAGAGCCAATCCAAGCGGAATTTGCGGCAAGTAGATTGCTGGTATCTCTGGGCAAGTATTCGGCTTTGGTGAAGGAGATTGGAAGTTTAGTCCCAGCTCGTTCGATTTGCCCGGTGAGTTCCTTGCCATCGAAACGTCCTTGGAACCCATAAGCGTTCGCCTTACCTTCTTTTGGCTCGACGTCGAACTTCAATTGCTGATCATCATCGATCGAGGCATTGCTGATCTGCAGGTACTCGTTGGATTGGTCGGGACTGCAGATAGCCCCGCTTGTCTTGCCTTTGGAGCTCGACATCAGGATTAGCACGAGCCTGAGGTTTTGCGATTTGGCTTCGAGCCATCCGATCCAGATTTCCCCGTTGGAATACATGCGATCCGAAGTAGATCGTTCAACTTGGGACTGGGCTAAGGCTGATGTGGCAAGCAGAAGCGTTAGGATCACACATCCGAGTACCGCTTGGAATGAGACACGGACGCCAGAGCGGTAGGAAGTATAAAAGTGCATGGTTGGGTTTCAAGGATGGGAGCGGTTGAAGTTAGCGAGAGTTGCGGTACATAGCGTATTCATCCACATCAATTTGACCGTTCTTGTCCTTGTCAACATCCGCGAAGGAGGCACCGCTGGTTGATTTAAATTCGTCGGGTGTCAGAAAACCGTTTTTATCCTTATCTGCGCGACTGATAGACCGCTTGGCGAAGTCGCGCATACGATCATCGATGGTCCCTGATCCGGTTGAAGGTTTCGCGACGGATGGTGCTGAGTTGGCCGGAGAGTTGCCCGCAGCTGGAGCCGGTGCGTTTGGGTTTTCTGAGGAGTTCGTTCCAGTTCCTTCGGAACTAGCGACGCTGCTGGAAGAGCTTCCGGAGCCTTTCAGGAAGCCTTTTTTGACGGCAGCGAGACACTCTTTGAGCGTGATGAACCCGTCTTGGTTGGAGTCGAATTTGTAAAAATCTTCGAGGGTCGTCGCGTCCCATTTACGAGCGAACTCGTTCATCGAAACCTGGTTGTCTTGATTGGTATCGTCACGAGAGAACCATTCTGGGATACCGGCGGGTTTTTGAGGATTGCCCGAGTTGTCCGTCAATCGGAAGCTAGCACGTTTTTCGAATGGGTGGGGAACGGAGTTGGATTTTTGATCGCCGTCGTTTTTTCCTCCCCCTTGACCATCGGCACCGCGTGAATCGCCCCGGCCTCTGGCTTCCCAACCCCCTCGGCCTTGTTCCGCCGAGGGTTGGTTGCTCGACAGTAGTCGACGTCGAGCGTATCTGACGGCGACTTCTTCACGGGTCAGTTTACCGTCTTTGTTGGTATCCCATTGGGACATTTGTTCGGACCATCGCGTTTCTCGATAT
>JBJTAQ010000872.1:0-2815 GCA_046090945.1 Pirellula sp. | reverse complement strand
GTCCTCTTCGTCGTTCCGGCTTGGTTTGGACCATTCTCACGGCCAAGGTACTTCTGCTTTCAACCTGAGGTTGATCGGGCCCAAAGCTCTGCAAGCGACAAAGTCTTCCTTCGAACCTCTACGCCTACCCTGGAGAGTTGCCCCAAGGCAACTCTCCATTCGGCTACCCGAGATCAAAGTGAATCATCGGACGCTGCAATATTCGAGCGCTCATATTTGGTTCCCCCCGCAATTATCGCTTGCTGACAGCAAAAGTTTTGATAAAGCCTCCGAGGAAACTTGGTTGCCAACTCGGACTTGGGCCCGGGCTGCTTGGAAATCGCTTCTACCTAACTTCGGCTCGACTTCAGATAACACGAACTCACTGCTTTTGAATCCAGCTCTAAGCACTGCTGTGCCTCCAGGAAAGTGGCAAGCCGTCCGTGTCGATGCGACTGATCAAGTTAGCAATCGAGTATTTGTATTTAAAAGCTCAAGCCAAGCGAAATGGTCACCTTGGCTGACGATTTGCTCTGCATTCATTTCCGCTGGATTGTTCTTTCGCTGGCCGAAAACACTTATCGTGATCGCAGTTGCATTTTGGCTGGGTGCAGTATGGGTGGTTCCGCCGTGGGGTGACTACTGTCAGCAGTTGTTCCTAGGGATTGCTACTGGTGCAATTCTCTATCGACTACAGCAGATTATTTCGCCGCTAGGTAATCAGGGCTCATCGCATTCGCGATCCGATCGGTCGAATTCCTGGGATCCAAAGCAAGGGTCGCAGGAGCTTGATCTACAACAACGGCAACGTACGAGTTTGCGCACGAGTTCGCTCAATAGCTTTCTGATTTGGACAATGCTACCGCTCGGTCTACTGACAAACACGGTAGCTCAAATCAAGCCCGTGTTTTCACAAGAACCCATCGATTCGTCGGCTCGGGTCTTCGATATCCTAATCCCGATCAATGAGCAGGGTGAAATAGCAGGTACCACGATTTATGTTCCGACAGAATTGTCGAATCTCATAGACCAAGAGGAACGGGAGAAACGGCAGCGGGAATCCTCCGCCTTGATCGGAGCCAGCAAGCATCTTTTGCGATTGGACAGTCGGTCCTTCGGTTTTGGGAATACCGATCAACCCTTTACGAGCAGCTATGAGATGTGGATTAGTGAAGCGGCCGTGGGCCGTGTCGTGCGATTTCCGTTTCAAGCCGATTCCCTGAAACTAAGCCGATTTAGTGTCGATGGAGTCGAAGTGCTTTCAAGCCGTTTTAGCAGAACTGAAACCGAGCTTTTATGGTTCCCGGATCGCCCAGGACGGCGTTCGATACAAATCGAGGCACAAGTCAGGATGCGAAGCCTGGAGTCCCCCCCACCGGGTGTTTCATTTGGTTTGCTAACCGGAGCAAATACCACGATTTCAAGCCTGCCGGCAAACAGCGAGAAGCGATCCAATAAGGTGTGGAGCATTTCGACGGATATCATACCAGTTGGTAACGCGATTTTCGAAATCGAAACCGATGGCGCCTGGATGGTCTCGGTTGCCGCCTTCGGGCGCTCGATCAATCCATCGGTCGGTCGAAGTATTGTTCAACTTGGAAACAAGGAGCGAGTCGAAGGCTATTTTCAACCTCCTTCCTCGTTCGGCAATCGACCGTCTCTGTTATCCATGCCTAACGACCAAGCACCCGGTACCGGGGATTCGCCTCAGATGAATACGGAATTGTTCATGGACCATGAACGGCTTTTGGCAAGGACGGTGATCGAATACCCAACCGCAATCGCGACGTCAGAGGAAGTCGAAATCGAGGCCGATTTGCAATGGCTACCGATCGGTACGCAATGGGGTGATGCCAAATTGATCGATATTAGAAGTGGCAGCACGCTCGATAGGCGACGCTATGTGGTTCGATGGAATGCGATGAATCCGACAGATTCTGAGATACCTGCATCTAACCTACAGAGGCGATTTATCACGACCACATGGATCCCAATCGGCGAAGGGCCGCTTCGCAGTATTCTGTTCGCGGAATGCCGTGACCGTCGAGTTAGACAAGGTGTACTTCGCTACGCTCGGACACCTGGATCCACTTGGACTCTGGATGGTATCAGCAGTTGGATTCCGGCAATTAATTCCAAGGAGCGTCTCGATTGGCCCGAACTCAGAGATCCTCCGTTGTCGACGAACTTGCGCATACCGGCCAACAGCGGATTTGGTGTCCTTAGACGGCAATTATTGACTACGAAAGAACAACTCACCGCTTCGAACAGTATTCATCTGGGTGTTGATAAGGCACGTTTATCGACGACCCTCAAAATAAAAGGACAGATCGGCAAGGCAACTCCACTGATCCTTGAGATACCCGTGGGATACCATGTCCAGCAAGTGCTCGCGCTCAGCGGTGGCCTGGAGACGCTCAGTTGGACGAAAGAGGAGAGGAATTATTTGCAAGTCCTAGCGGATCGGCAAAGCGACTCCCTCGGAGAACTGGTGGTTGAGTGCAGCAAGAGCCTGATCGATCAGACGAGCGGACCGAGTCGTTTTGAATTGCCAGCACTCCGGGCGTCGGTGGGGTGGAGTAGCCCTCAGACCTATGCGCTAACCGCAGCCCCCTCTTGGACTCTTCTCGACGGGAAGTCTGCGCCATCGCAAGTTCAACATCGTCAGGGCAGGGGGGAGGGAGAAATACTTTTTGCACCTACCGATGGAAATCCAGAAAATCCATCCGTTCAGATCGAGCGAACTGGGTCGACTTGGGATGGCCTTCTAGTAGTTCAAATCCCTTCGATCGACTCGGGCCTTGGACTGCAGTTTTTTGGGATCCGCGATCGTGCG
>JBJTAQ010000871.1:0-2518 GCA_046090945.1 Pirellula sp. | reverse complement strand
TCCCCAGGAACCGGTGAATGGATGCTCCGAGACGGGCATCAGCTCCAGATGCGTAAAGCCCATCTGCTTGCAGTAATCGACCAGTTGATGGGCTAATTCACGATAACCCAACCAACCGTGGTGAGCATTCGGGCACTTTTTCCAGGAACCTAAGTGAACCTCGTAAATCGAGATCGGTTGTTGCAGGATTCGATTCTCAGAGCGTCGGGCAAGCCACTGAGCGTCTTGCCATCGATAATCAAAGGAGTGAACGATCGACGCTGTTCGAGGTGGCAACTCCGAATAGAACGCAAACGGATCGGCTTTGTCGACGACGCGGCCATCGAAAGAACGGACGCGAAGCTTGTATTTCATCCCCACACCAATCTCGGGCACAAACAACTCCCAAATGCCCGATGGGGATTGCTTGTGCATCAGGTGAGCTCGTCCGTCCCAGTGATTAAAATCACCGACCACTTGGACACTTTGTGCATTGGGTGCCCAGACGGCAAAGTTCACTCCAGGATGCCCATCGATATTTCGCAGATGGGCTCCGAGTTTTTCGTAAAGACGCCAGTGATTACCCGAGCCTAGCAGGTAGCGATCAAAGTCGCTCAAATGAGACGCTAAGCCTTGGGGATCGATTTGCTGCGTCACGACGCCAGAAACTCCGGTGAGTTTGAATCGGTATTCAGGGGAGGGTAGGTCCAAGCCGAGCAAGACGCCTGCGCTAGCTGGTCAGCGTCTAATTCGATAACTTTCCGGTTTCGGGTCGAGCATCAGCATCGACCGGACGGCGGTTCCGAGCATTGTATCGGTTCGAAGGACGAACCTCCATATCCACGCGCCTGGCAAACGAAGCGCAGAACCGGATTTAGTCTCCGAGGCTGAAGACCGTTTGGGACTTGTTTCAACCGACGCGGTGGAGTTAGATTCAGCCTTAGTTGCCATGCACGGGCCGACGGTCTTCCCTGAACGGTTCGGGTCGTGCCCTTGTGCAACGGTCTTTTCGGGCTTTGGCGCTGAGCGAACCATGGCCGAAAAAGAACGAGATCGAACCCGAGGGGCATCCGAGACAATTTCCCCGTCCTCTCGAGCACTCGTTTCTCGGTACTCAAGTGTTTCAATCGGCACATCCCGTCGGTCCCCTTCGACACGATCTTCTTGAGTATCGTAAGCCATCCAGCGGCACGTGACCTCATGGTATTTCAACGCTGTATCGACTCTGCGCCAAAGGTCTTGGTTGCGAATCGGTTGGATCGAGCCAAAGTGTTCCCAGCAGAAATCGCTTTCACGCCACTCGGTCAGCCCGTACTGAAGCCCACGCGCGACGTAGCGGTTGGTGGTCACCAGAGTGAATTTGCTGGGTTGTTCCAAGGCTTCGAGTCCACGAATCACCGCCATCAAGGAGATCCGATCTGGGTGGAGGATCTCTTCATAGTCCCAGACCTCAATCCTGTGTCCAGATTCGACATTCTCCAGAACGAATCTCCAACGGCAAGCGTCCTCAGAGAAACCAAAACCCGGGCCAGTATGGCCTTCGCAAAATAACAGGTAGTGTGGCTTGACGTTTGTAATCATGCGTCGCGTAGCTCAAACTTCAAAGACGGTGATTGCTCATGAAAACGGACATAATTAGCTTGCGCGAAAAAATAATTCGCGAGTGGATTTCGAAAGTCAAACTCTGACGATTGGTAAGAATAAATCGCTATCGATAGGATTGTGACGGATGAATCGGTTATGCCCGCGAGATCAGAGATGGAGGTCTGGTGCTAAGTTCGATTGAATTGCCGTCGATAGCGACCTGGGGGTTGCTCATAGTCATTGCGAAAAGCGACACTCTTTCGGCGTTTCACCGCGGATCGCACAGCGCTAAACCTAGCAAGACGAGATTCTCAACATAGACGGCTGGTTGAGGGATGTGCTCGAGTACCAAACGGCCATCCCCACCGGAGATCACCACAGGTATCTGGTCCGATCCACCGATCTCCCTGCGATACCGATCTACCAAGTAATGCACTCCACCTACAAGCGAAGCATGCACCCCTGCCGCGATTGCTTCCTCGGTGTTCTTGCCGGGCAACCTGGGCAAACGATCGATCGAATCGGTCGGTAGCCAAGGCAATTGATCGGTTCCGGCAGCCAAGTACTGCAACGCTAGGCCCGCTCCTGGAAGGATCGATCCTCCCTGAAAGCGACCTTGTGGATCGATCCAATCGACTGTCAATGCTGTTCCTGCTTGTACGACAATCGCAGGGGTCTTGCTACTACCCTGATTTTGATTTGCGTTCCAATCGCTCGCAGCCCGGGCGGCTAGGATGCGGTCGATCCCCACCTTTTCAGGATAGTCAACTTGGACCTCGATTCCAACGTCAGAGTGTTTGACGATCTGGTAGAGGTTCGGTACCTGACGAGGACCACACTTGGCGTTCTTCTCAATCGCCGTGATGAGCCGCTCGAGTGCTTTGCGATTGACACTCGCGATGCGCCAAATGACTCCATCGACCGCATGATCCTGGCTGGCAACTTGTTCTACGAG
>JBJTAQ010000870.1:0-4356 GCA_046090945.1 Pirellula sp. | reverse complement strand
GTCTTTGGCGATTCGGTCGTCCTTGCAGGACACTCCCTAGGTGCGATGACCGCGGCGATCGGTGCATCGAAAGTTCCCAGCAGGGTACGAGCAGCGGTTCTCGAAGACCCACCGTTTGATTCCATGGGCCCAGCGATTCGCGGCACGACCTGGCAGTCCCTGTTTGAAGGGATGCGGGAAATCTGTAAGCAAACAGGTTCGATCGATCAGATGAGCACTGCGTTAGGCGACATCCAACTGACCCAAGCCGATGGGACAATCGTTGCATTGAAGCAACTTCGAACCGAAGAAGCGTTGCGTTGGGGGGCGAACTGTTTGAGCAAACTGGATCCCAAAGTGCTCGAACCCCTGATCGCTGGCCAATGGCTCGAGGGGATCGCTTGGGATCAGGTAGCTCAAAACATCCAGTGTCCGACGATCCTTTTGCAGGCCGACCCTTGGGCAGGCGGTGCGTTGTCGGATCGCGACGCCGATCGATTTTCAAGTCAGTGCAAGGACTGCCAACGGATTCGTTTTCCTGGAAAAAACCACCAACTCCACGGGACTATCCCCGACCAAATCGCCAGCGTTATCAATCGACTCATTGACTAACCCCCATGGAACACCCCGGCTTGACTCAGGATTAGCTGTTTGGATCCTGGGCTGTTTGAACAAGTCGGTTTATGAGGATTATTCTGACTTTTCCGGTAGGAAGGGAGCATTTCTTAATTATCATTAAGCCGTATTCGTCACAGAGGTGGGATTATCTGACGCTTGCAACTTGGATTGGGACCGACCTATGAAATCCTTGAGCTTGTTTTTCGCGTGTTTAACAGCAGTCGCTTTGAGTGCCTCATCGAGCCTAGCTGACCTTGTAGCGGGTTGGGATTTTCAAACCACCGCCAATGGGGGAACTGCGGCGGCGGTGGCTCCGAACACGCCTAAGCAGTACACGGCGAATTTTGGTACTGGGACATTGTTCCTCAACGGCCAAAATGGATCGAGTGATTGGTTTATACCAGCAACAGGTAGTACAAACACCGAGTTGAATGCTTTTACAGGAACGGCTGTCAATGCCGGACCTGGCTTTTCGACAACGACATCAGGTGCTGCAGCGCTGGCGATCGTCAATCAAACGGCCAACGGAAAGAGTGCTGTGTTCCGATTCTCGATGGCTGGTTTCAAGGACTTAGTCGTCAGCTATGCGACGCAGCGAACTAGCACAGGTTTTACATCGCAGGCTTGGTCCTACAGCACCAACGGTATCGATTGGACAGATCATCAAACGATTACTAATTTACCAAGCGCCTTCGGTGCTCAGACGTTGACCACCCTGACCGGATTGGACGGTGCTGCCGACGCTTATCTGCGCTTAACCGTTAATGGTGCAAGTGCAGCGGCTGGCAACAATCGGCTTGATAACATTCAGTTCAATGCGACCGTACCCGAGCCGGCCTCGATTCTTCTGGTCGGAAGTGTCGGTCTAGGTGCCCTGCTTCGTCGCTTACACCGCAAGCGTAGTTAAGGCCTTTGGTAGCAAACTCAGCCTGTGGCTTTCCATTGCAAGCGACCGATGGCTCTGGACAGTCCGGTCTGTGGATCCACGTCTACCCAAGTGGCTGCCATACGGACATCCTCGGTGGCCACATGAAAGGTGTTCGGGTCGAAAGTCAGCGTCGTTTTTAGGACGGGTTGGATCTCGCGTCCAAGGATGCTTTTGTAGGCGCCTGTCATGCCGATGTCACACTGAAACGCCGTTCCGCCTGGCAGTATCTGCTCATCGGCGGTTGTCACATGGGTGTGGGTACCAAGCACTGCACTGACGCGTCCATCGAGAAAGTAACCCATCGTCTGCTTGTCGCTGGTCGCCTCAGCATGCAGGTCGATCCATCGGATTTTTACGTCCGAGGGGATCTGCTCGAGGACCTTTTCAGCGGCCTCGAAAGGGCAATTGACCGGACGCATAAAGACGCGCCCCATGAGGCTTATGACCGCGACCGGCACACCGGTCTGAGTACGGACTACGCAATGAGTTTTTCCAGGAGCTTTGGCGGGAAAGTTGGCCGGTTTGACGATGTTGTTGCGGGTGGCGAGAACCTCTTGGATTTCGCGCTTCTTGTAGATATGGTCTCCTAAGGTGATCGCATCAACGCCCGCGCTGCAGAGCTGCTCGTATTGTTTGGTTGCAAGCCCGGTTCCTTCGGCCGCATTCTCCGCGTTGACCACAATCAGATCGCAGCCATGCTCGCGCAGTCGAGCCGTCAATGCGCAGACAATCGTCATCCCAGGCTTACCGACCACATCGCCAACGTGAACGATCCGGATGCAGCCAGGCAATTTTTCCGGGAGTTGGTGCTCTAGACTCATCGCTTAGTTCTTCTCGCTTAGGTCTTTTTGCCATCGTCTTGATCAGAGGTCGTACCTGCAATGGTTCCATAGTCCATGGTTTTATCAAAGTCTTTGAGATTCGCGACGGAGCTCGATGCAGAATCGTTATCTTTGGCAGGTGTTTTGTCGCTTTGCTGGTGCATCAGCGTCTGGTTTTCTGCGGAATGATCGCCGCGCATTGGACTGGACGAGGACTTCGAGGATTCGATCATAGGATTACCGCCCCGCTCATAACGACTCCACCAAGCGTCCGCGTCATTGATCGTCCAGGAGTCGCTGGCAGCTAGCCGGTGGATCAAGTTCGCTAGATCTCTCGCCGTTTGTGGGCGTTTCGATCGGTTTTTCTCCAGGCATGACATGATGGCATGTTCGAGTTCCGACGAGATCGGCTTGCCAGCTCGGAGCGACGGCGCTAGCGGGATCGCATCGACATGCAATTGACACAGTTCAGCAAGTGAGGTTGCTTGAAAGACCGGCGATCCGGTTAGCAGGAAATATCCGATGGCTCCGACCGCATACAAATCGCTCCTGGCATCGACAAGGTCGGGCGTTTGAATCGATTCAGGAGACATATAAAGAGGCGTGCCCGCCATCCCTTCCTGATGCTTGTTCCGTTTTGCATCGTCGACGGCTCGCACCAACCCAAAGTCCAGGAGTTTTACGAAATCCGGAACACCGCCGCGTCGATTGAGCATCACGTTAGCTGGTTTGATATCTCGGTGAACCAATCCCATCGAATGGGCTTCGAACAACGAGCTACACAGTTGATCGAGAATCTTAGCGACGCGGCCTTCGGGTTGCGGTCCAAACTTGTCCACCAAGTCCTGGAGATTGATTCCGTCGAGGTATTCCATCGCGTAATAAAAAACCCCCTCGGGTGTCCGTCCATAATCATAGATCGCAATGGTGTGGGGGTTGTTCAAATTACAAGTGATCTGAACTTCTTGTTCAAAGCGATTGATTGAGGTCTCGTTGACGCGATCGACGTTCAGTAGCTTGATCGCGCTTTGGCGGCGAAGCATGGCATGGTGACCACGGTAGACGGTTCCCATAGCGCCCTCTCCGAGTTTTTCATCGAGTCGATATTGGCCAAGTTGTTTGGCTTCGACCGCCGCTTGTCGGGCTTCGCGCTGCAAGCGGCCGACAATGACCGTGAAGGCTAAAATCGCAAGCGTTGTTAAGGCCAATAGCCCAAACATCGTATAAAAAGCCCGTCGTAAGATATTCAGCGGCTCGAACGCTTCGTCATAGTCGATCTCGGTGACCAAACCAAACGAGTAGTCTTTGAGCCATGTCCAAACTCCAACCACCGGAACGCCCCGATAATCGCGATAGCCGCCAATGTCGATCCCCTCTTTCCCATCCATCAATTGCAAGGCAGGTTTGGTATAAGCCAACTCAGAGCGTCTCGTTTTCGGCCGAAATCCTCGGGTCATATCCCCGCCAGGATCTCGAATCTGGATGTTCAGGATCGATTCGGCATTTTCGCGATCTGGCAATACGCCAAGAAGAATCAAAGCCTCATCGAAGCGGCTTCCAGAGACCATCATTCCTTGTTTATCAACCGCGTAGGTTTCACCCGATTTGCCGATCCGACCAAGCTGGATCAAACGGGTGAATTCGCGTTCGGGCCGGATGCGCAGAGAAAGCGCAGCGATGATTTGCAAGTCCTGGTTAAGTACAGGCACGCTGACAAACATCGTGGGAATACCGGTTTGCATTTTCCCGTGTCCATCTGCAATCGCAACCCGACTAGCAAACGGCGGAGATACCGAAGGTTTATTGTCGAAGACTCGCGTGAGGAACCCCTCAAACTCTTCGACATTTCTTCCGATCAGTTCTCGGTGATTCGACGCAAGAATTTGATGCTTTGGGTCGGAGATCATGTAACCAGAGAACTCGTAATTGGCCAGCGTCGGCGAGACTTCTTGCTCGATCTGCTCGAGCAGTTTCGCGTCTTCAATTCGATCTGCCGCTGTCGTTGCCAAG
>JBJTAQ010000869.1:0-3906 GCA_046090945.1 Pirellula sp. | reverse complement strand
GTTCTCCCCTCGGCGAGGCCTCTCAAGAGTGTATCGATAAGGGTCCAGCGCAATAAACAAGGCATCTCCCCAATGCCAAGCGTAATAGTCATCGATGGTTCCAATTTCCGCAAGCTTGTCCGAATTGCCGCTGTAGAATCCGTTAGGCTCCGGGTTTGGAAACAGAGCCTTGCGTGTTTTGGTTGCCCAAAGGGTATCTCCTCTGGAAGGAGATTCGCCATCGTGATTTCCAAGTACCAGATAAAAGGGTACTGAATGGCATGCCGAGCCCAAGTAGTAACGTTGCGAAAGGTAGTGGCCGTAGGAGAACTGCGGTTGTTTGTATTTTCCTGTCATGAACGTATCGCCGAGTTCCAAGTGGAAATCAGACTGATCGGCTAGAACGTTTGCCAACGTCCTCAAATAGACCTCACCGCTGGAGTTCTCATCCAAATGGGAATCGGAGGTCACTGTGAAGACATAGGAACTACCCGGCGATCGCTGCGTGTGGAACGTATAGATCGGAGTCTCGATACTCTTTTCGGCTCCTGTGGGCTGATACTCCCAAGTATACATGTAGCGAGTGTCAGGCTTGAGTCCTTCGAGCTCGATCGAAAAGGGGACGTCGTTTCGAAACGTTTTCCAGGAAGTCGTTTTGGATTCCGACAGGTCGCTCGCTCCACCACCCCCCTGCACTTCTCGGTAACGCACACGACCTTGGCCGTCTCCAAAAGGCATCACCCGCACTGTAATCGAGCGGTCCGTAGGTCGCCCCAGAACCAAATCGAACGGTCTTGAGGGAACATCATTGGCTGGTGAGGGCGGTTTCTCGTAAGCTCCCAATCCACTACCTCCGGTCCCCCTTTGGCCCCCTCCTTGTCGCCCTTGCTGGTTTCCTCGCTGCTCGGGATTGCCTTGCTGTGCTTGACTGCCTTGCTGTCTGCCGCCGGTGCGAGCGTTGGGTGGGTTGCGTGCGGGATTACGATTGCCACTGGGTTCTGTGGGTTCTTGTGCACATGCGATCAGCGGCGCGATCACCAGTACAAAGATCAAACCGTTCTTGGCTTTATCGATCAGGATTTGAATTCGCTGCATGTTGGTTCGAAGATCGAGAATGAGTTATCGAGCAGGACCGCGACGTTCTCCGCGCGGTGGTTGATCTGGGACGACATTGTTAAGATTCGTGAAATCCATTCGCTCCTTTCCGTCTGGAGCTTTTTCGAACCTTTTTCGAAACAGGACAAGGTTGTCGAGTTTGACATCTCCAGACCAAATGAACTTGGCACCTTGGAAGTCGTTGTCATAGTAAGGTTGCTTGGGTTTGACTTCCTCCTCCGAGTATTCTTTTGCTGCTGGCCAAGTGCTGTCATCGAAATCGACGGCAAACCAGTTTTCTGGAAGTGGAGTGTTCTCAACCCGTGGATTTTTTGTGTCCCCCCCGATGGGACCGGTAGAAAAAGCTTTAGCCTTCCAAGTTGCATCGGTGACAGTTCCATCGGCGAATTTGAGGATAAATCCTCCATCACCTATGTTTGTGTTGGCATACTCCATTCCCGTTTTAGGATCCGCGTTGTCACGAGCCATCACCGCAATCGTCATTGGATAACTGGGTAGCAGATCCACGCTGATGACGTTGTGCGGAATGAAGCGGATCGAATCGACAGCAGCCAATTCTCCATTGATGTAAAGCATGAAACAATTGTCCGCATAAATATTCGCTCGAATGGTATCGGCCATCGAAGGCTTGCGAATCTTACCTCCCTGTTTTGGCTTGTCTGGGTCTTGAGCCAACCCTGTAATCAGCGAACTTGATCCAAGCAAACCGGCGAATACCATCGCCACTATGGGTGTCGCAATCGACCATTTCGTTTTTTTCATGTTTACTCCACATCCGACTGGATGATTTCTTGATCTGAAGAATGGTGATGTGAGTGGTGGAAGAAATCTGATGGCAGGGTTGGTTCTTCCATGAGCGTCAGGCGCACGGTCAAACGCTCGGGGCCATAGGGCATCTCTACGAACCGCATTTGGGAGATCCTTCCCGTTTGGGAATCGTATTGAATCTCAATTCTTTTCGGTCCCCGCTCCCCACTCTTTTTGGACGCGATCAATATCGATTCGGATGGAGATTCGCCATCGACCTCTGTGGCAGGAAGCACCTGAATGGCATACGCTTTTTGTATCTGCGCGAGTCCTTGCGAGATATTCACCAGCGGGATCGAGTGCTCGTGACCAGGTAGGTCTTTATTGAATGTTTCGGGATGGTTGCTGATTCGAATCGGTCCATGAGGAGGAATTGCCCAACCTATCTGTCCGTCACTTCCTGTGACAAACGGCATTCGATCTTCGCGGAATCGCATCAATACAAACTGATCGTTGCCACGAACGTAGAGCTTCGCCCCTTCCAATGTTGGCTTCGGTGGGCGCGTGCTGTCGTACTTTTCCAACCGTTTATTATCTGGCAGAGCGACTTGCTCGACATCGACCTCGTAGAGTCGATCTCCCCTAGCAAGCGACTTGAGCATCCTCGTAACCTCCTGCGAGGCACCGAGTTGATTGCGATTGGTAATGAGGTTGATTCCAAATATTAGCAATGCGGAACTCACCAAAAACGCAACCGCTGAATTCCAAACAGTAAACCGACGGGTCTTGCTCCGCACGGACCGTTTATGTTCGTTCACACCTTCGCAAAGAACCGTCACCGGTCCGATGCTCAGGAGTTGCTCAATTTTTTCGTCCAGCATCGAAGCCTGTATCAACGCTTGTCGCAGATCGCTCGAATTCGCTAATCCCCGATCGAGTTGGACGAATTCCGCATCGGTGATTTCACCATCGAGGTAGCGATGCACCAACTCTAGTTCGTCGCTGCTCATGAAACACCTCCATCGAGCTTCGCTTGACGGTCGATACACTCTTTGAGTCGTTCACGGATTCGCTGAAGTGCCTTCGCCACGCCATTTGGGGTTCCACCGAGCCATTGAGCGATCTGGATGGGCTTCTGATTCTCTGTGTATCGAGCCGTGCATAATTGCTTGGCCCGTCCATCAAGCTGTTCCAGGCAGGTTTGCAGATGGTCTAACCGATCGAGATCCAGCGGGGAGGCGAGTGAGAAATCGCTGGAAAGTTGCTCTATCACCGATTCGGAGAAACGGAGCTTGCTGCGTTGCATCGCGCGAAAATACAGTCGCACATGATTGCGAGCGATTCCAACAGCCCAGCCAGCAAAGGGTTGTGAAGGATCGTATCGATCAAACGACTCCAAAACGGCAATGGCAATGTCCTGCATCAAATCGTCCCTGGCCGTACGGTCGCGAACCATCGCATGTACAAAGCTTGCGACGATCGGCTGCGCGATCGTCCAGTGCCTCATCGCATTTTTCATCGATTCGTCGACCATCGACCCTGCCTCTTTGGTTGTAAATTCCCACTGCCATTCAATTAACCCCGAAACCCAAATTATGACTCGGAAAAAATGGTAATGTTTCCGAGCTACAAGGCGTTCGGAGGCAGGATCGCCTTTACCACAGAGATATTGCTACTCGTTTGGCTTAGGTAGCTCTTCGAGCGATTGGATGCCGACGATTTCCAAGAATCGCTCAGTGGTGTGGTAGCCGTCTGATTCGAGGGTGATCAAGCCTCGTCGGAGTAATAGGGAGATTGTGGAGCCGGAGGCTTGACCTAAGTGCTTTTCCAGGTCTTCCCGGGACACGCCGGGTTGATATGCCACCAAAGATAGGCAATCGATCGCAGTTTGCGACAGAGCCACCTCTTTGGGTACGCCCCACTTGAGCTCCTCGATCTGACCTTCGAGATCCTCGGTCAGGCTCAGGCGATAGCCCTCCTGATCCAAGATGATGCGTACGGAACTGTTATTGGACCTGAGGTCTTCTTGAAGTTGTTCGATTCCTTGCAGAATCTCTGCTTCAG
>JBJTAQ010000868.1:0-2429 GCA_046090945.1 Pirellula sp. | reverse complement strand
TCATACGAAACCGTCGCTGCAATCGAGTGATTTAGAAAGTAAATCCCCGGTTTTTTGGCCGATTCTCTTTGCAAGCTCGCCCGTCGAGCCTGTAAACCATGGGGGACAGTATCAAGTGTCCCCTGGTGAATTCCAGATCAATCTTGATAATCTACGGCAAGGTCGTGATGTATTTCGTGCGTTTGAAAAAAGGATGCAAGGGCGTGAGAAGGTTATTGATTGCTGGCAACTGGAAGATGAATCTCGATCGCGGACATTCACTGGCCTTGGTGCAGGGTTTGGTGGAATCCCTGAGGAATGTCTCCAACGTGGATGTTGCGGTCTGTCCGCCGGCTGTGTATCTGGGGGAACTGGGTAAAGCTCTTCATGGGAGCAATATTGGACTCGGGGCTCAGAATGCTTACAGCAAACCCGACGGGGCTTTTACCGGTGAGATCAGTTGCTCGATGCTCAAGGATGTCGGCTGCCGGTATGTGATTCTTGGGCACAGTGAACGCCGTGCGATTTTTGGTGAAACCGATGCGATGGTCAACGACAAGCTTCAGGCGGTGCTTGCAGCGGGTTTGACTCCGATCGTTTGTGTAGGTGAAACACTCCAGCAGCGCGAGGCTGGACAGACCGAGCAAGTCGTACGGTCGCAGTGCATCGGGTCGCTCGCGGGCCTGAGCCACGATCAAATGCTAAAAACCGTTGTTGCTTACGAGCCTGTCTGGGCTATAGGAACGGGCAAGACCGCCAGTCCGGCCCAAGCCGAGGAGGTGCACAAGGACATCCGGAATTGGCTCGAAACTCAGTTTTCGAAGGAGACTTCCCAGCGTGTAATCCTACTCTACGGTGGAAGTGTCAAGGCAGACAATGCCCTGGAGTTGTTATCGGAGCCCAACATCGATGGGGCTTTGGTCGGTGGAGCTTCTCTCAAACAGGACTCCTTTGAAGGGATCGTCCGAGCAGCAACCGCCGTAAAAAAGTGACGATCCGATGCCTTGATAAATCAGAGCCAATTCAATCAGCCCTAAATCAGCCCTAATCAAAAAGGCCCATTGCGATGCGTGCGAGCGAATCGACCAACCTGTACTTCAATCAAGCTGCCGATCATTTGGAGCTTCCACAATGGATTCGTAAGCTGTTGGTGACGCCCAAGCGGGAGGTCACCGTTCAGGTCGCTTTCGAGCGAGACGACGGTAGCATCGAGACGGTCTTAGGTTACCGCGTTCAACACGACAATGCTCGAGGCCCGATGAAAGGGGGCCTGAGGTACCACCCTGCGGTGGATCTTGACGAGGTCCGAGCGTTGGCATCGTTGATGACCTGGAAGACCGCCGTGGTCGATTTGCCGTATGGGGGAGCTAAGGGTGGAATTGGCATCGATCCGCGGACTCTTTCAAAACGGGAGCTTGAAAGCATCACGCGAGCATTCGTCGATCAGATCCATGAGATCGTCGGTCCTGATTCGGATATCCCCGCACCCGATATGGGAACCAACCACGAAGTCATGGCTTGGTTTCGCAACCAGTGGGAAAAGTACCATGGATTCAATCCGGCTGTGATTACTGGAAAGCCGGTTGAGGAGTATGGCTCTCGCGGCCGCGAGGAGGCTACGGGTCGGGGCGTTGGGACTTTGGCGGTTAAGATGCTTAAGCGTCTGAACCGCAAGCCTGAGCAGACTCGCACGGCGATTCAGGGTTTCGGGAACGTCGGCTCGCATGCTTCGAAATACCTTCATGAGTCTGCATTTCCAATCGTAGCCGTCAGCGACGTCACAGGAGCTTATGTAAATCCCAAGGGCTTAAATATCCCTGAGATGCTCTCCTACACGATCAAGAACAAGGGGTTGCTTGAAGGCTACAAGGGTGCAGATCGAATCGAGCCCGATGAGCTCTTAGCCTTGGAGGTAGATCTGTTGATTCCCGCAGCGCTGGGTGATGTCATCAATGCCAAGAACGTCGACAAAATCAAAGCGAACTTGATCATCGAGGGAGCCAATGGTCCAATCGATCCAGAGGCTGATGCCAAACTGAATGAGCGAAAGGTTATCGTGCTACCGGATATTTTGGCCAATGCGGGTGGTGTGACCGTCAGTTACTTTGAATGGGCTCAGAACCGGCAGCATTACAAATGGACTCTGGATCGCGTCCGCCAGGAACTCGATCGGACCCTGTCGGAAGCCTTTGAGAGCGTTTGGCAGGAATCGGTCAGCAAAAATGTTTCGCTCAGAACCGCGGCCTTCATGCTAGCCATCCAGCGGGTCAAACGAGCCTCGGAATTGGCAGGATGGTTTGTGTAGTTCTTTTGCATAGTCCATGCGTGATGAACCAGTTTTTCGGTTGCAGTTCGAGAGTGAGGGCTTCCGATGTCTGACCGGAACCAGGGCCCTGCCAACCCAATAGCCCAGGTGCGTATAGGAAACCTAGTTTGCGGTTCGGCCGATG
>JBJTAQ010000867.1:0-3711 GCA_046090945.1 Pirellula sp. | reverse complement strand
ATCGGCAGCACGGATGAAATCGGGTTGCACGCCGTCGAAGACCGTCTGCACGTGCATGACCTGCACGCAACCATTCTCCACCTGATCGGCCTGAACCACTGGGATCTGGTTTACTCGCATCAAGGCCGCCCGGAAAGGGCCACTCAGAACGAAGGCCGGGTTTGCACGAAACTATTGCTATAACGGGCCGGTTACCCGAAGTGTAAACGAGTCTCTATCTTGCGCAACGGAGATTACTGCAGGACACCCGTTCTACTGTTGTGAGAGGCAGTGTCGATTGGCCATCGAGATACCGCTGACGATCGCGCCGACGATCCCCACAAAGCCTTGGTCGGTACCGCACAGGAACAGATTCTTTAAATGGGTGGTTCCATCGAGTTTTTTCTCGGGTGCTCCGTAGACAGCACCATTATCATGAGAAGTGAATCGACGAATCGTCTTGGGTGTGAAGACATCGGTATCGACGACACAACGTCGAAAGTCTGGTATAAATCGAACGCACGAAGCAACAGCTGCGTCATACCAAAAGTACTTTTGACGCTGGTATTCGACTTGATCCAGACTGGCCCAGCGGTCGGGATCAGCGATGGTGGTAAGCCTTATAAAGCCTGCATCGAGGAGCCCTTCGTCTGGGCTGTACTCATAGTTATTCGGTGAGCAGATCACACCAGTTCTCACATCGCACAAAGAGTCGCGACATCGCTCCCAATGAAACTTTTCGCTGTCGTTGAAAAAAACGATCGTCTTGTCAAAACCTACAGACGCTGGCTGACAATCCAATACTGAAATCGACTCAACGAACGACATTTGCCCAGCATGGTTGACGCGCTCTTCGGAGAGATGATTGCACAGTCGCAGCGTTTCGATCACCCCCGCGCTCGAGAGCACTCGTTTGGCCGTCAGCACCGTACCATTTTCCAACTCCACTCCAGTGACGTGTTCATTCTCAACATGGATCTTGGCCACCCCACTGCGCAGCTTCAATTGCCCACCGAGTTCACGGAATCGCCGCACCAAGTTTTTTAGAATCAGGCGAACCCCTTTGTAGGGACGGGCAAAGCCTTCCAAGAAGATACTTCGGAACATGATGCAAAACTGCCCCCAATCCATGTCATGCTCCTTGGCATTCCCGTACCACATCAGCGGGCAGAGGATCATCTCGATGAGCAACGGATCGGAGAATATCTCTTCGAGGATCTTGCGTGTCGAACAGTCGAAATCCTCTTGCTTGAGATCGTCGTAGTCGGCAAGTGTGCTCAAGAGCCTTGCGAAGGCATCTCTCTGATGCGGAAATTTCTCGGCAATCTGACTTTGAAAAAATTCGATATCGTTGTCAAAACAAAGTTCGACCCCAGGGAATGCGATACTCGATCCTCTCTGCTCGGCCAGTTTGAAATCATCCCATCGAAAACGAAGTTGTTTGAGCAACCGGGCAAAGGGCCCCTTTTTGGCACCCCTTTCGGTGTAGTTGGTCATCGCATGGAGTCCAACGTCGTAATCGCGTCCGTTGAGACGATAAAACGAATTCAGCCCACCGATTGTCCAATGCTTTTCCAGAATGCAGACGCGATGATCGTACATGGCGAGCCGAATGCCTGCGGCAAGACCGCTCATTCCAGCCCCGATGATGATCGTGTCAAAATCGGTATCGGTGCTCGAAGTTTGCATTGGCGATGACATTGCGTTCACTGGGGCTGAAGAACAATCCCATCGAACCATGCGGTCCCTTCTGCACCGAACATTCCAATCGAAACAATCGCTTCCCGGGCCTCGACAGGCACATTGAAAACCCGCTCTTCGAGCTTCCAGTTATGGGTCCCTTTGAACCCACCGACATAGTTGTAACCGATGCGATTGCGATTGCCGTCGAACCACTGGATCGCAACGGCCGGTGATTTCTCTTTATCTCGACCCACCTTCACATGATCAACCTTGATCCAAGCCCCAAGTTTTATTCTTTTAACGGCTCTGCCATCGATCGGCATACCTTGCAGTAACATACTTGGCAACTGAGGATCGGTTCCTTTGAATTCCACCACATGCTTGCCCTCAGGAGCTTGGGCATCCTCGATCTGCCTGCATCCGAATTGATAGTACCAACCCGGGATGTGAAAGTCGCGAATCAAGGGCTCTTCGAAACTGGTATTGACTAGCGAGGGATGCTGAGGATCAGGCTGCACGGTCCGGTTTTTTTCCGCATCACCAGTCATCGGGACAAAGAGCGTAGGAGTCAGGGCCTCTTTCTCGAGCTTGTCGCCTTTCTTACGCATCAGGTAAAGCATCTGCTGATAACGTTCACCGACGGGAATCACCATCAAACCACCCTCTTTGAGTTGCTCGACCAGCGGCTTTGGAACGTCGGCAGGCGAGCAAGTGACAATGATCTTGTCGAAGGGTGCCTGCTCGGGCCAGCCTTTGAAACCATCTCCGATACGGCAGTGAACATTTTTGTAGCCAAGATTGGCCAACAACTCGGTAGTTCTCTGACCAAGGTCCTCGACAATCTCGATCGTATAGACGTCTTGGACCAGAGGACTCAGGATCGCCGCTTGGTATCCACTCCCGGTTCCGATCTCCAGCACCTTATCGGTCGGCTTAGGCTGTAGCGCTTCAGTCATCAGCGAGACGATGAACGGACTGCTGATTGTCTGAGACTCGCCAATCGGGATCGCGATATCGAGGTAGGCTTGGCGAATGTAATCCGGTGGCACGAACTCATGCCTTAGGGTCTTGGCGACTGAATCGAGCACCCGCGGATCCTTGATTCCCCCAGGAATCAGAACGTTTCGAATGAGTCGCTCTCGTTCAACAGCATAGGGATCTTTGGAATCCGTCTGCTGTGCAATGCAAAGACTACCAATCAGCAAAAAGGATAGACCCAAGGCTAACGCAAATCCAGTACGGATCGAAACAATCATTGCAAGCCTCCTTAAGGCCCCCTGCTTGGGCGGGAGTCCCCTAATCCATGCTTACGCGTTCGACATATTCGCCGGTTCGCGTGTCAATTTTGATCACGTTCCCCTCCTTGATAAATCCAGGTACTTGGAATTCACCCCCAGTCTCGGTCTTGGCAGGCTTCGTCACGCTCGTTGCCGTATCGCCACGAACCCCAGGTTCGGTCTCGATGACTTTCAGGGTCACGTGCGACGGTGGGGTCAGCGTGATCGGGTTGCCGTTGTAGAGAACCATGGCAACGGGCATCCCCTCCTTGAGATATTTCCAATTGTCGTCGACTTGGTCGGCACTCAACTCGTACTGCTCAAAGCTCTTGTTATCCATGAATACAAACGTACCTGCTTGGTTGTACAGGAACTGAGTCTCAAGCTCTTCGACGTCTGCAACCTCCAATTCATCGCCCCCTTTTAAGGTGCGATCCAAGACCGTGTTGCGGATGAGGTTTTTGAGTTTGCACTTGTACAGAGCATTGCCTTTTCCGGGTTTGACGAAGTTGACTTCGGTCAGCAGATAAGGTTCTCCATCGATTTGAACTTTCAAGCCTTTTCGCAGGTCGCTGGTTTTGTAGGTGGCCACAGTGTTTCCGTTTTCTAAGTTATCTGAACGCTAAGGGTTTTCGAAATGCTAGGGACGAGAGTCGTTGCAAGACACGGCATTTTAGGGACTCTTTTTTAAGTTGTCTTGCCCCCAAAATCGACAAATCGACGGTTTTCAACAGTCAAAATGCGAGAAAAATCGGTCGATGTTGCGTTCTGT
>JBJTAQ010000866.1:0-2230 GCA_046090945.1 Pirellula sp. | reverse complement strand
CCCGTCGTATCGGCGATTCGCTTGAGCTCCGCTGTACCGACTTGTCCGTGAGCTCCAACGGCAACAGTGCTAATTTTTATCTGTTGATTTTTAAATTGGCTGAGCACTGCTGCAGAGGCAGGGGTTGGATCGCCGTCGCTGATGACGATCATGTGCTTGAGGGATGCTGGAACTGTTTTCAAGGAATTAATAGCCAGCTTCAACGAAGAGTCGAAATCCGGCATGTCGCCAGGTAGCATGGCTGAGATACGCGAACGCATCATTCGCTGGTGCTCGCCAACTTTAAGCATGCCATCGGCACCACCCCAGAGCCAGGTGTCCCCTGTGGCATCGTACTTGATGACCCCGCAATAATCCCCAGCACCCAAAGAATCCAGAGCCGCTTTAGCGATGACTTTCTGCCAATGGTTTCCTTCAGGCATTTCCGATGCGTGCATCACCATGGCCAAAGCGCCGACCGCTTCCACCTTGGTGTTCTTGATCGTAAAGTTCACTGGCATGGCTTCTTCGAGCTTCGTGTTGCTCCATCCACCTGCACCAAATGCTTCAGGTCCACCTAGCATCAGGATCCCCATGCCCGTCTGCCTAGTACTTTGAACCATCATTTCCATCTGCTGATCAGAGATCGAGAAAACCTTTTCGGCCGTCTCGCCGCCAGTTCTTGGAACACCTGCCAAAATGATCGAGTCGTAGCTCTGTAGCTCGACCATGTTCGAGAACAGGTTCATGGTCGACCGCACATCGACATCGATTTCGTTTTTGCGGAGCGCGTCGACTAAAGAATCATAATCACCAGGTTTGTTCGCGTCCTCGATCAGCATCACACGCGCGCGTCCTCGAGCGTAGCTGAACGCAGTTGCTCGATTGTTCTGCGCGATTGTATCATCGGCAATCGTATCAGGAATGAACTCCGCTTCGTAAGTATACCCAGCCGTTTGCTCCACTTTGTGTGGGATCGGCACGACGTTGATGTCGCGGTCGAGCGTATATGGCGAATCGGCTAACACCTCGGCTTGGTTCCCAATCTTGCGAATCACTCGGACCCTACCGGTGATTTCAGGATTCGGATTGTCGGCCGTACCGAATCGGTTGATTACCACCCTCGCATCGACCGTTTGCCCTTGCCGGATGTTTCCCGGAACATCGATCTTTTCGACCATCACCTCGGCATTGCTATCCAAACGCACGGGAACGACATCGATCCCGATCCCGGTTTCGGCTAGTCGCTGCGCGACCGTCTCGGCGGTTCCAAGCGTTTGAATGCCGTCGGTCATCACGACGATCCGCTTGGCCGAGTCCTCTAGAAAGCTAGCCGCAGCAAGCTTGAGCGCCCCTTCCAAATTTGTCGCGTCGGCTTTTCCGAAGTTGCTCTCGGGCTTACTCAAAGGAGGAAGGTTTTCATCCAACGGTGGTATTTCGATCGAGGCTTCACGACCGAATAGAATCAGCCCAGCCCGATCGTAACGTTTTTCTCGGCGGTGACGCTTGACGCTATCGATTGCGAATTTCAGCATCAACTGCCGTTTAGCTACCGGAATCGAATCGCTTTGGTCAAGTAAATAGATCACCGTCTGTTTGTCACTCGTCCAAATCCACTGGATACCCGATAGGGCCAGAATGACAAGCAAAAGAACGAGCGAACGAAAAATCAGGGCTAAAACCCGTCGAGTTTTTCCGAGCCCGGCAAGGGACTGACTCCCCAGCCACCAAGACACCGGGATCAGCACCAATAGCAACAGCATCCACGGGTGCTCGAAACCAACCTGGACCTTGTTCAACATGATGGATGTTACGACTACTATCCTGCGGATGCTTGGACCGACTCCACCAGCAATTATGGTCGAAAATTGTTCCGAAATGCCAGAAGGCGTCTAGCAATTGTCGATTATGGTCGACAAAAATTCCGTATTCTGATGAAAAACAGCCCCTTTTAAGTGGTCATCTGCTACAGCTTCCATGGAAATTCACGGGATCCCAATCGAAAATAATTTCGCCGAGGCCTTTGATATGCTGGCTACTCGGATACTGATCACAGCCGCCGAACCAGGCTGGGCACTACGGGCCGGAGAGGCCATGACCGGATTTGCAACTAGCGTCATCGGTTGTGGCGTCGAAGCCGGTATTGAACGGCAACTTGAACCAGACCAGACGCCCGAAGGCCGGCCTGGAGTCTCGGTCTTGGTCTTCAGCATGAATCAAGAAACGCTGCAAAAGCAGTTGGAGAAGCGGA
>JBJTAQ010000865.1:0-1915 GCA_046090945.1 Pirellula sp. | reverse complement strand
AATATTTTTGTGAGGAAACGCGACTCTGCAGACTATACAGGTGCGCCGATTGCTTCAAGAATTTGGGGGGCCTCATACAGTGCCATGGTGATCTCTACCGTAATTGTCACGCGATAATCCACCTTGACTATAGACCGTTCGACCGAATTCACCTCCCCAGACTACCAAGGTGTCCTGGAGCATCCCCCGTCGCTTCAGGTCCTTGATCAAGGCGGCGATCGGTTGATCGGTCTGCTTGCACTGGTTCCCGATCTGCCTGGGCAAATCCCCATGCTGATCCCATCCGCGGTGGAGTAACTGGACAACCCGCACTCCGCGCTCCACGAGCCTTCGAGCCAGTAGAGCACTGTGGGCAAACGAACCCGGATCTCGTACTGCCGGTCCGTACATCTCCAACGTCTCGGCAGTCTCGGTCTCGATGTTGGTCAACTCCGGCACACTAGCTTGCATCCGAAAAGCCATCTCGTACTGAGCAATTCGGGTCGCTGTCTCCGGATCTCCAAATTCATTTTGGGAGCCTTGATTCAATGCTTGCAGCGAATCGAGCATTAATCTTCGATCCTCTCGTGTCACCCCTGTAGGGTTGGGTAAATACAAAACCGGATCTCCACTCCCCCGCATCGCTACTCCATTGAATCTCGTCGGCAAAAAACCACTCGCCCACATCCGACTGAATAACGCTTGCCCGTTGCTATCCTCCGGAAACTTTGGGGTGAAAACCACAAAAGCCGGTAGATCGTTGCTCTCGCTCCCCAATCCATAGGCCAACCAAGATCCGATGCTCGCCTTGCCAGGCACCTCCGATCCAGTCATCACGAACGTACAAGCTGGATCGTGATTGATGGCGTTGGTGAACACCGACTTGATCAATGTAATCTCGTCAACGACTTCGCTCGTGTAAGGAAAGAGGTCGACGTTTGTCCACATCCCGCATTTACCCTTCTGTTCGTATTTGAACTTGGAAGGTGCGACGGGGAATCGCGATTGACCGCTCGTCATGGTCGAAAGTCGCTGACCTCCCTGCACGCTTGGCGGAAGATCCTTGTCGTAGTACTCCTGCAACCCTGGCTTGTAATCCCAAGTATCGATCTGGGAAGGTGCGCCGTTCATGTGCAAGTAGATAATCGATTTGGCTTTGGGGGCAAAGTGAGGCAATCCGGGCAACGCCGGATGCACTCTCTGCTGCGGCTTGGGCGACTCGGCCAGCAGCTTTGAAAACTGGGTTTGACCGGCCAGAATTCCCGCTGCCAGCCCCCCAAAACGGAGCCCTGTAGAGCCAAAAAAATTCCGGCGATTGAGCCGCATCTGAAGTTCGAGTAAGTCTCTCATGGCATCAATTTCGTGTAAGGGTTTCGTCCATATTCAGAATGGTGCTCGCAAGCAACGTGTAGGTTGCTAGCTCGATCGCATCGAACTTCGGCTCAGGCTTGGATTCCCCCAGCTGGATCAACTGCTGAGCGTCTTGCGGATTGTTTCGATAACGCTCCAAGTGCCGTTGAACCTGTTTCTCGAGCACATCCAATTCCTGCCCGTTAGGTTTCCTCGATAGGACAGTTTTGAATAGAAACTCGATCCGCCCTCGAACGTCGTTGATCCCCGTGTTGATGGTGCGCTCGGCAAGTCCGCGAGCGGCCTCGACATGCTGTACGTCGTTGAGCAGTTGCAGGGCTTGAAGCGGCGTATTGCTCCTCTCCCGTCGCGTGCACGACTGCTCTCGATTCGGAGCATCAAAGTTGACCATAAACGGCGGTGGTGCCGTCCGCTTGTAGAAAGTGTACAAACTTCGGCGATATAGCGCTGAGCCTTTGTCCTGTTGATAGGCTCTGGTGTTCGATCCAACGAACCCAACCGGCTCCCAAATGTTAGGGGGCTGATAAGGTTTCACGCCCTTGCCACCTTGGGTCAAGTCGATCAG
>JBJTAQ010000864.1:0-1613 GCA_046090945.1 Pirellula sp. | reverse complement strand
TTGTTTTGGCCCAGCGTGAGTTGCGGATTGTGCGTTGGTGTTTAGCTTAGTGGATATGGACTAAAGGCTGGTTCTCTTGTGATGGGGGCCAGCCCCCAAACCCCCGGGATTTATCGCATTGTGGCCAAAGGCAAGTGGGGTGCGATGGACGCGTGGTGAGTTGCCATCGCGCCCAACGCACTTGCCTTCGGCATCGACTCGGCGCTCGGGTCGCTTCCCAGCGTTGCCCTATCCTCCGATCGAGTACTCATAGTATAGCTTGCTATCCGTGTCTTCGCACACTCTGCAGTTCGCCTTTCTCGAGCCGCTTCTAATTTGCGGTCCCTTTCCGCATGAATCGCTTGTTGCCTTCCTTCGAGCATGTCACGCGGTGTGATGTACCCAAGTGCGCTGTGCAGTCGCTGCTCGTTGTACGTGTGCACGAATTCGCCGGTGACTCGCTTGGCATCATCTAGGTTCAAAGGTGTCTTCTGACGTATGCACTCATGCTTGAGCGAGCGATGATAACGCTCCAACTTGCCATTGCTTTGAGGATAATAAGGACTTGTTCGCACATGAGTCATGCCGCTCAGACGAACGAATGACTTGAAGTCCTTGGCGATGAATTGAGGGCCATTGTCGCTGATGATTCGCGGCCTGCTGCCCGGGTAAAGCTCCTTCGCTCGCTGAACAATGGCTTCGATGTCGATCTCCTTCATCTCAGGGCGGATATCCCAATGAACGATCATTCGCGAGTACCCATCGAGGATCGAAGCACAGAAGTAGAACGTACCGCAAATGTTAAGGTGCGAAACATCGATATGCCAATGCTGATGAGCCTCATTGGGTTGGTCGAAACCGTTCCCCTTTTGGCTTGTCTTTTTGCCAAAACGGGACAACAGGCCTTCCGACGAAAGAACCCGATGGACGGTGCTGGGACTGCATGCAACGACGTCCGCATCGAGCATCATGTAGGTCAAGCGCCGGTATCCATTGAGTGGATGTTCATGATAGAATCGGATAATCGCTTGCTTCTCGCCGTCTGTCAGCCAGTGGTCACGCGGTACCTTGGCATTGTGCTCATACGCTCGCCCGTAACTTCGCGTCCAATTGTTGAAGGTACTGCTGTGCAGTTCTGCCCATCCGAGAAGATCCCTCAATGCAACTTCCGTTTTCTCGGACCAAGTTCGAATCGTATCCACAATTTGGTCTCGAATCTCATGGGGAACCCAGCGTTGCTTTAGGGTTCCCCAAGTTCTTTTTTTAGCTTAATGTGCTCCTCGAGAAGCTCGGCCATGACGTCGTTCTTCTGTTGGATCTTGGCCTCCAACTGTTCGATCTTCTGGTCTTTCGCTGCCTCCTGTCGACGCACGTTATGGCCGTTGGGCTTGCGCTCGAAGACAACGGCACCCTCTTCGAAGAGTTGCTTCTGCCACTGATAGAATTGAACAGCATGAATCTTGTGCTTATCCACGAGCGTCGAGACCGGGATACCCTCCAAAAGGTGTTCCCGTACAATTGCGATCTTCTGCTCAGGCGTTAAATACTGACGTTTTGACATAGCGGATTCTCCTCTCGGAACCGCTAAACTCTAGCACACGATTCAGCAACCAGCTCCGCCTGGGGCAAAACAG
>JBJTAQ010000863.1:0-2249 GCA_046090945.1 Pirellula sp. | reverse complement strand
AAAATTCCTCAAGTCACCAAGTCCCGTAGCTGCGTTGTCATAAACCTAAAATCAGCTTCTCCACAGCTGGGACAGCTGTGGCACATTGTGGAACGGCTGTCCCAGCCGTTCGGTGCGCTAGCTGAGGTAATTTTACTGCATTCATCACGAGGGTCTTGAGTTCGTTGTCATGGCTCTAAAGTGGGCTTCTCCACAGCTGAGGACAGCTGTGGCACATTGTGGAACGGCTGTCCCAGCCGTTCGGTGCGCTAGCTGAGGAAAACTGTGCCGTACGGGATGCTTTGTGCTATACTCGAATTGTCCAAGTTGTGTTTAGGACTGATTCAATCCATTCAAATACCATGACTTTTGACCCAAACCATCGAGCCGCATGTGAGTCCTATCGGCGTTGGGCCAACGCTCCGCAGCTTCCCACGCGACGCGAATGGCTGAAAACCGGATCGATCGCTGCAGTTTCGGCAGTCTCAACCTGGACGTCGGTAGCCGAGTCGCTTGCCAGATCCATCGAATCGGAGAAAAAGCCCAAGGCGATCATCTTGCTTTGGCTCCAAGGTGGCCCAAGTCAACTTGAAACGTTTGACCCTCACCCAGGAACTGCTATCGGCGGCCAAACGCAGGCTATAAAGACCTCGCTGAGCGGCTTGCAAATCGCCAGCACCCTCGAGCAAACCGCCGAGGTCATGCATTTAGGCACACTGGTCCGTTCAATGACTTCCAAAGAGGGGGACCACGAACGGGCTACTTACAACATGAAATCTGGTTGGCGGCCAGATCCAACCCTGATTCATCCAGCGATAGGTTCGGTGCTGTGTCACCAAAGCCCCGACAATATCGAAATCCCCCGCCACGTGTCGATCTTATCTGGACAATGGCCCTCACGCGGTGGTTACCTGGGTAGTCAATACGATGCCTTCCAACTCGGCGATCCGAGAAACCCCTTACCGAATCTTCGAAGCCCAGTTGCTCACGAACAATTCCAGCAGCGGATCGAGGATCTGGAGATCCTCGAACAGAAATTTCGCAAAGGGAGGATCAAGAACCTCGAAGCGGACAAAACACTTCACTCGATCTCGACACAGCGGGCTGTGAAGATGATGTCCAGCGATCAGATCCAAGCCTTCGAGATTGATCGCGAGCCAGCCAGTATCCGCGAACCTTTTGGCGACACCCCCTTTGGTCGCGGTTGTCTCGCAGCCATCCGATTGATCGAGCAGGGGGTCACATGCGTAGAGATCGAACTCAGTGGCTGGGATACCCATATCGAAAACCATTCGCTACAGTCCGGTCGCTGCCGCATTCTAGATCCTGCCCTCTTTTCCCTGATCCGTTTGCTGCAGGAGAGGAACCTTTTGGACTCGACGGTTGTGGTATGCGGTGGTGAATTTGGTAGAACCCCAAAAATCAACGTCGCCGATGGACGCGATCACTGGCCGAACGGATTTAGCACGCTTCTTTTTGGTGGGCCTTTCCGCCGTGGCTATGTTCACGGCCAAACCACCCACGAACTCCAAGAAAATGCTTCCGATCCTTTGGCGGGCGTCAAAGACCCAGTCCGTATCGAAGATTTGCACGCGACGATCTTGCACAGTTTCGGTATCGACCCGACGGTTGAATCGATCACACCCATAGGCAGACCACTCGCATTGAGTCAAGGTTCTGTGATTGAACAACTGCTGGATACTTAGGCTTATCTCTTGAGCGCCACCCGCAGATCGCAGACGTTCGTGTGGGTCGGGCCCACATCAAGCAACCCGCCGCTGCGCTGAAAAAAACCGTTCGAATCACAGCGACCCAACGCATCATCGATCGGTGCTGCGTTCGAGAAGTTACTGAGCAACCATGGCGAGTCGATCCAAGCTCCTGCGACCTCGGTTGATCCATCCTCTCCATCGGTTCCGCCAGAAACAAATGCAAAATGGATGTCTCCTCGTTGAATCGACCCTAAGAAATCCACCTGCGTCGGTTGGCTCAACAACGCTCTGGCTGCCGATAAAACCAAATGCTGGTTCCTGCCCCCCAATCCCCGAAGCGAGGCCTCAGGCAATACCACAGTCGGCTCCCCGCCACTGATCCAAACACTATTGCGTTCAAGCCCCATCAACTTGCTTGCAAACTCAGTCCCAGATACTTCGGCTGAACCTTCGCCAGCCAATCTCGATTCACTTTGTACATGATAGCCGAGTCTCGCGGCATGCTTTGCAGCCGCATCGACAGCTGTCGCATTATTAGCTAAAACAAATAGATGCGCC
>JBJTAQ010000862.1:0-2294 GCA_046090945.1 Pirellula sp. | reverse complement strand
TCGGGTGCCCTCCCCTGCTCCGGTCCTCGTGTCATCGGGACAATGCAGTAGGTGCAGAATTTGTCGCAACCGATCTGAATGCGCAAATAAGCCTGAAAGGGTGTCGGCCGCATCTGCGGATCCCGAAGCGGATCAAACGTCTCATGCGATCGTTTGATCTCCTCGGCACTGCCATCCCGGCGAGACAAGCTCACCGCCAATTGATGACGCTCCCCCTGCCTTGCTCCCTCAATCAACTCAGGGATCCTGTGCAACTGTCCAGGCCCTACGACCAAATCCACAAACGGTACGCGGTCAAAGATCTTTTGCTGGTCCTTTTGGGCCATGCATCCCATCACTCCAATCACCAATTCAGGCTTTGCTAGCTTTAGCTGCTTGAGCCTCAAGACGTTGTTGTACGCCTTTTCCTCGGCGTGCTCGCGGACCGAGCAGGTGTTGAAGAGAATGGCATCTGCACCAGCCGGATCCTGGGTCAGTGAGTAGCCCTGCTTACGCAAAGCGGCCACGACCATCTCGCTGTCCAGCACGTTCATCTGGCAACCGACGGTCTCGATGTAAAGTTGTTTGGCCTCTGGCGTGTTGTCTTGACTCATCGGCTGCTGCTACTTGGCCTCGTTGGCCGTTACCGAAACGTTGTCGACATAAAATTCTGCGTCGGTCGAGTTGCCGAACAATCCAGGACTGCCTTGCAGGTTGGGTGTGAGGTCTTCGCCTTGGATGGTCCAAGCCTCCGGTTCGGGCTCGCCCTTCTTCCAGACTTTGCCCTTCAACACCGCTTTGCCTTCGGCTGTTTCAGCCCGAAGTTTGATGACATACCAAGTCTTGGGCTGCCACTCGTAAGGAATGGTCACAGCGAAGCGTTGTTCGAGCAACGACACCCAGGATCGCAACTGCAGTCGCTGAGCACCCTCGAGCGCCAATGTATACCGCTGGGCAACAACACCCATATCCGGCAACTTATTGGTTGCAACTTTATTCTTGGTGTCCAATGCGTAGAACTCAGCTTGCACGGTGTAGTCCTTGGTCTTGGGCAATCCGAGGAACCCTTGGCTGCGCGTCCCCTTGGGGATCGTGCTGATTTTGACCAAGCCGTTGCCGGCCCCATCAGGCAATTCGACGGGTTGATGGCGATAGGCCATTCCAATCCAATGCAGTGGTACTTTTTTGTCCTCAAAGTCAAAGTTCCATGGCAGCGATGGGATTACCCGCGCGCGTGCGGTGCTTTTGAGTTCCCCAAAGCTGGCTTCAAGTTTGACCCCGGTGCCTGTGGGAGTTTCGCCTGCAAGATAGATCTGGTCCTCGCTCACAGAACCCGTTCCGTCGACTGCAATGGTTGCTTCGGGAACCAATCGAATGTACTGTCCAAGGGCGTTGTAACCGCGAACCTGCAGTTTGGCTTTCTGGCCGGGTTGCACGAGCATTTCCACGGGGCACAGTTGAATATGGGCAATTTGGGTATCGGTGACGGCTGGTTCTGTTGGCACCGGGGGCAATTTCAGGTCGGCTGCGACCTGCGGCTTTGGAGCACCGATGCAGTAGAGAGCCTTGTTGGTCGGGAGATAAAGCCGTCCGTTGGAAATAACGAACGAACCAAAGATTTCGCTGCCGTCGTTCAACCGGGTTTGGCCAACGACTTTCAACTCGTTTTCGGTAGGTTCCAAGCACCAAATCCGTCCTGTGTTTTCGGCGATGTAGAGTCGGCCTTCGGCAACCACAGGCGAGCCGAACATGATCCGCCCAAGTTTCTTCTCGACCTCGATCGCACCGGTCTTGGCATTCACACCGAATAGGGCTGCACCGTCTTCGATGAAATAGATCCGCTCGCCGATTCGAACCGGCGAGGAACGACTGATGGTCCTCTTGGGAATCTTCCACAGGAGCTTGTCCTCAGGGATGTCTCCTGAGGTGTTGCCATCGATTGCAAATACTGCGCCAAGAATGGTTCGGTCGGTTTCATTTTGTTCCCCGTGGCCCATATAAATGATGCCGTTCTCCACTAGCGGAGCGACGTTCATTCCTCGCGGCGAGGCTTGGTACTTCCAGATCACCTTGCCAGTTCGCGGTTGCAGTGCGTAGATCGCGCCGTCGGCAGCACCGAGAACCATCGCAGCCTGTCCATTCAACACGGTGAAGATCGGAGTGCTGTAAGTCGTGTCCTCGGGCCGCGGACGGGTCGACATCGTCCAGATCGCGGCACCTGTATTCTTGTCCATGGCGATGAATCGATGTGTTGGGACAGCTGTCTGATCCCATCCGGTTGTTACACCGCTGATGATCACCATGTCTTCATAGAC
>JBJTAQ010000861.1:0-5013 GCA_046090945.1 Pirellula sp. | reverse complement strand
TGGGTCAAGCACAAGCTCTCGATGGCCGATGCCGATTCGCAAGTGCGCTGCCGAGCTATCGAGTTTCTGCTCTCGCGTAGGTACTGCTTGGCCTGCGGTTTTCCCACCTCAGGTCCGCTGCGCCCCTGCATCGATCCGATAATCAATGGAGCTTCGAGTTGCGTGGCGGCATCAAGCATCGAGAGCAGAAACTCGATAGCTCGGCAGCGCACTTGCGAATCGGCATCGGCCATCGAGAGCTTGTGCTTGACCCACCCAGCACCACTTCCAATGGCAGCTATTTGCAATCCAAAACTCTTGGCGAGCATGGCTGCATCGACGCTTTGAAAGTACTCAGGTCCGGGCGGGAAAATCTCGATGCCCACAAAGCCCAACTCTTTGGCTGACCGCATGCACAGCTCGAGCGATCCCCAATAGACAAACGGACCTCCTTGGGCCTCGGGTACGGCAGAGAAAGTTATCGAGGATTTCATTTCGATTCGGTTTATCTATTCTTCGCGGTAACTTCATATTTGTCGACTGTCGCATTCGCCGGGCTTGCACGAAAATCTCGACTGACCATGCTGGAAAGGATATCGCAAATCGGGGGGGATTGCCATGCAGGAAAGTATCGCTTCAAGGCTTCGGGTAGTGTTGTGCGTCGGCTTGTTTGCATGTCACTTGGCGACTTGCGCCCTTGGACAACTGTCGGTCGACCCGGCCCTGAAACCCTATCGAGCCATACCGGGTGTGACTGGTCAAATCAAAAGTGTTGGATCCGATTCGATGAATCCTCTGATGCTTTTGTGGACCGAGAAGTTTAAAACGTATTACAAGGGGGTGCGTACCGAGGTCGAGGGGCAAGGTTCCTCGAAAGCTATGCCGGCTTTGATCGAGGGCGCAGCTAGCTTTGGACCGATGAGTCGAGATGCCAAGAGTAGCGAAATAGCCGATTTTGAGAGGAAGTTCGGATACAAACCTATGATGATCCCAACAGCCATTGATCTGGTTGCGATCTACGTTCATCGCGACAACCCCATCGAAGCGATTTCGCTCGTGCAACTCGATTCGATTTTTTCCAGGACCCGCAAGCTCGGGGGCGAACTCATTGAAAACTGGGGGGATCTTGGGCTGTCTGACCCGTACGAGTCATCGAGGATTGCGATGTTCGGCCGAAACGCAGCCTCGGGGACTTATGGTTTTTTCAAGGAAAGAGTTCTCGGGAATGGGGACTACCGAGATTTGGTCAACGAGCAAGCCGGTAGCACAGCGGTGATTCAATCGGTTGGAGAAAACAAATTCGCCATTGGCTACAGTGGTCTGGGCTTCAAAACCGCCTCGGTAAAGTCGCTCTCATTAGCTGTAAGAACCGGAGAAAAAGCCTTCCCGCCGACCGCCCAGCACGCTTACAGCGGCGAGTATCCGCTGGCTAGGTACCTGTACTTGGCGGTCAATCACAAGCCCGGTTCCAAGCTGGATCCGGTGCGAAAGGAGTTTTTTAAGTTTATATTCAGCAAAGAGGGACAGGAGCTCGTGGCCAAGGAAGGCTCGTTTCCTGTCGATGCGGCAATGGCCGCAAAGTCCTTAAAGGCACTTGGTATCGATCCTTAATCACCCCCCTTTGGATTGCATTGATTTGGCCGGCATTATCGAAAACGAATCCCAAGAAGCTCAACCGACCGGTTATGTGCGGGTTCTGCGGCGAGATCGGTCCTCGCGTGCTAGCGTCTACTGGGCCGATCGTATCGCCCGGAGCGTGATCACCATTGGGGGAATCGGAACGATTATCGTCGTGCTGCTGGTGGTGCTGATCCTCTTGGGAAACGTCTTGCCTCTGTTTCGCAAAAGCCAGATCGTTCCTGGTCCGATTGTCTCTCTAGCTCATTCGGTTGATTCTTCTGATCCATCAGTCCTAGCCTTTGCTACCGATGAGTATTCCGAGCTGATATGGCTGATTCGAAGCGACCAGTCTCTGGATATCTACTGCTTGGCGACCGGAAAACACATTCAGCGAATCGCTCCACCTGTTGCCCGCGGATCAACTCCGATTGCCAAGGCGACGGTGGCTAGGATCGACGATCAACAGTCCTCGGTTCTATTAGGTTTGGAGGATGGCTCGATCCGTCTGATCCTTTGGACGATCGATGTGAGTTTCGCTTCGAAATCGGATTTGGATGAGGAATTGGTTCAATCGCTCGATGTGCAACGCGGTTTGCCGGTACTAAGCGATCGGACTGTCTACCGCTTGACGTCCGAAGGTTTGATTCGAAAGATCCGTTTTACTCAAGCCGAGTATCTCGATCCGATTCAGGTACACAGAGAGCCAATCGGTGAGCTCGACTGGATTTTGAAAACCGATGGATCGTTGATCGCCTCCTCTGAGAAGGGGACTTGGGCAAGCTCTGCAGGCGATGAATTGGTGATGGGTCAATACGAACGTCGCATTGTTGAGGTTGGTACTCAGCCAGGGCCATCGATTAAGATCTGGAGGTCGCAATTGCAGGCCGATGCTGACTCGAAACAGGCAACCATCGGCGGTTTGATGATCAGTGGTTTGGGGGATTCGGTCCAGGCTGTCGATCTATCTGGAAGGGTTAGTCGTTGGATACCCGAAGAGGGTGAGGTTCTCAAGCGAATGGAAAACTACAAGACACTCACCGCGCAGCTCAGTGCTCTATCGGCTAGCCAGCCTCTACTCGGTCGTTCGACGATGATGCTGGGGAATCAAAGTGGTGAGATCGAGGCGATTGCGTTGACGACAAGCGACTCTGGAAGGAAGCTTCGAACAATCCACCGTGTGCCTTGTTCGAATGCTTCGATTCGAGCGATTGCGGCAAGTCCGATGCATAGGCTTGTGGCGGTTGCTGACAAGGTGGGGGGCTTGAGTATCCTGCATGTCACGTCCGAGCGTTTGATCGCCCAACTCGATTCGTTGGAATTGCAGCCGGAAGAGCAATTGCGATTCACCCGTTCGGGTCGTGAGTTGTTGCTGTGCTCGGAGTCGAAAGTGCGACGATTGGCGATCGATTGCGAACATCCCGAAGCCTCCTTCGATAGCTATTTTAGGCCTTTGTGGTACGAGGGGTATCAGAGTCCTAACTATGTTTGGCAGAGCAGCACTGGCAGCACCGAGGGGGAGCCCAAGTTCAGTTTGATTCCGCTGGTATTTGGTACCCTCAAAGCGACCTTTTATTCGATGCTCATTGCAGGCCCGATCGCGATTCTTGCGGCGATCTTTGGCAGCGAGTTCATGAGCAATTCTTGGCGAGCCCGTTTTAAGCCTATGATCGAACTCATGGCCAGTGTGCCGAGTGTTGTATTGGGGTTCATCGGGGCGATGGTTCTTGCGCCGATCATGCGAGATTCACTTTTTTGGATACTGATGTCTGGTGCTTTAACCATCTTTTTGTTTCTCGCTGCTGCGCATCTTTGGATCTTGATCCCGGCTCACAAATCGATCCTGCTCGGCAGGTTTCGGTTGCCTTTGATTTTTTTGATCCCACCGATTGCCATCGCTCTTGCGACTTGGACCTCTGGTCCGATTGAAGGTTGGATCTTTGGTTCCTCGATGCAGGTCTGGCTGAGCGACCCGCAGATGTCGAGTTGGCCGGGTTGGTTTCTGCTGATGATCTTGCCTTCGATATTGGTGGTGACGTGGCTTTTCAATGGGCCATTATCAGGGGCTTTAGAATGGTTTTCGCAGAGCGTTGGTTTGAGGGGATTTGCAGTTTGGCAGACGATGGTGTTTTTCATCAGTTGTTTTGCGGTGTTGGTACTATCTGGATTCACAGCCTCGCTCTGGACAGGATTGGATTTGGACTCTCGAAACGGCTTGCTGGGAGCTTATCAAGAGCGCAATGCTCTGCTGGTCGGCGGAGTCTTGGGGTTTGCGATAATTCCGCTGATCTACACCTTGGCAGACGACGCGCTGCAATCGGTTCCGCAGCATCTGAGGATCGCTTCGTTAGGTTGCGGTGCGACGGTTTGGCAGACAACCATACGCGTCGTGGTGCCGACTGCCATGAGTGGACTTTTTAGCGCCCTGATGATCGGTTTCGGACGAGCGATTGGTGAGACCATGGTTGTGCTGATGGCCGCTGGCAATACGCCGCTGATGGATTGGAATCCATTCAATGGCTATCGGACGTTGTCTGCTACCCTTGCAACGGAGTTGCCCGAGGCGGCCCGAGGTTCGACCCATTACCACACCCTTTTTTTGGCGGCCTTGTTGCTGTTTCTTTTCACGCTCGTTGCCAACACACTAGCCGAATGGGTGCGTATGCGATTTCGAAAGCGAGCCTATCAGCTATGAGCCGCTTGGACTCTAAACGCAGTGCCCAGGCGAAGATCGCAGCCCAAGGAGAGCCGATGGTGTGGCTCTCAGGTGGGATGTTCGCGATCGCTTGTCTGATGATCCTGAGTCTCTTGGCGTTTGTTCTATGGCAAGGTCTTTGGACGCTATGGCCAAGACAGTACTCGATCTACAGCCTCAAAGATGGTCGCTTGATCGCCGGCGAACTCTACTCCAGTCAAACCGAGGACAACCAAAAGAAACTCTACCTTCGAACCGGTAACTACGACGTCACCAATCGTCACTTTAGCTATGTCTCTAGCTTGGAACTCACCGGCGAGGCATCTTGGGCCGATCCGGAACTATGGCTGGTCGAGCGCAAGGAGTGGGGTAATCTTTATGGCTATCCCAAAGAGTTGTCTTGGGTTAAAACCGGTCCGGAGGATTTCGCCAGGGAGATTTCGGTTGGCATCAGGGATGTGTCTGAGATCGATCGCGAATTAGCCGCAGCGAAAGAGAGGCTCCAGCGGATCGAGCCTGAGGCGAGCGAAGAGACGATGAGCAAGATCACCGCAAGGATCGCAGAGCTTGAGTCCAAGCGATCCGAGCGAAGGATCGTATTCGAACTCCCGATCCTCCGTAAGTTAGGTACTCTTTCGGCCGAGTGGTCGGAATTCTCTACGGGTAAGGTGCAAGATCCACAAGCGTTGCTGCGACTGCTGGAGCTTGAGTCTGATGCAAAC
>JBJTAQ010000860.1:0-3061 GCA_046090945.1 Pirellula sp. | reverse complement strand
GACCCTAGTTCCTTTTCGAGACTTGCACGCGTGAATTCCAAAATTCCTTGGCGAATCGTCTCCCGTTTGCCCCAATCTTCTTCAAACAATTCGCTGCGGCTGGTATTCAGTCGATATGCCAGTAGTGGTACCGATTGATGATGGCAGGAGAAACAACTCCTGTGTTTTGGGTAATTTTCGACCCCTACCGACAACCTCTCGAGGCCTCTACTGATCGCAACTTGGAGTTGTAGTTTCTCTTGGTCTGCGATCGCGAGGACTTCTTTTCGATGAAAGAATAGATGATTGGTATCAGGGTTCTCCCTATCTCTCCAATTCCCCTGAGCCATAATCCGCTCGTTGGTAGATAATAGAACCAAGAGGAGCATCCAAAGAGAATGGACTAATGGTATTTTGCATCTGGTTGTGCGCTGTATCATTCCCGATGCTCCAAGGTCAGAAGAGTCGTATGGCATCCGATCGCTGATCGCGAGAATCGCTTTACCACCTCGACCCATTTTACGTAGCAGTGGTCTGGAAAGAAAGCGAGTCTATTGATGATACGACGGAGTGGACGTATGCGATCGTTTCGTTGCGGATGTACTATGCGTGTGTTGAGATGTTAAGTTAGATCGGCTAGGGCAGACGCAAGGAGCCGTGCGGCACCTTCGAGGGATTCGGTCGAAATCGTATGTGGGCCGCTGAACTCGGCATAATCAACACTCAGAGTCAATCGCTTGAGAAAAGATTGCAACGCCCTTCCAGTTGAGATCGGTAGAATCATGTCCTGCCGACCGTGACTCTGGAAAACAGCAAAGCTGCGGGGACGGGTCCGGTATGCCTGCTCCCAAACCGATTCGCATATCAAGGCTCCTGACCAAGCGATCAGTGCCACGGGAGAAATACGTTTCGAGCGAATGGCTGTGTCCACCGATAGCATCGCACCTTGCGAGAACCCCCCGAGCACGATCTTGCTTGAGGACCATTGCTTTTGGCTCAAGCAGTCTTCGATGCAATCTTCAAGCGCTGTGCGGGCTTCGTCGATCCCAGGAGGAATTTCGTTGTGAAGGGCATCGAAGTTGTCGACTGCTGAGAGTTGAGCCAGTTTCGCCATATTGATCAGCCACCAAGCTCGAGCATTGGGCATTCCGTGAGAGTTCTCCATGTCCAAGGGGGCTGCAGGGAACAAAAACGCAGGCTTGGAATCTCCCTCGGGCAACAAGGGCACCAACTCTTCGGCTAGCGACACAAGATCGCTGCCAGGTGCGCCGAACCCATGACAAAGAGTAACCAGCAAGTCTGGGACACGACCCCGCGGAGCTATCAAGATCGAATCGAGGCTAGCGAAACTTCGTCGTTCTAAGTACCAGTTCTCGGCGTCGAACTTCATCGCGGTGGATTATTTGAGTTCTCGCAGGGCCGACCAAGCAAGGTAGCCGAGCATTCCCGATGCGGCGATGAAGGCTAGGTCCATCATTAAGCTCGGATAGGAGAAAATTCCTCCCGAACCTGCAAAGGACATACCCAGGTCTGCTAAGAATAACAAACCGACAAGCCCGGCAACCACGAGTCCGAGTAAGCACAAGATTCTGGGCATCAAATACCTCGTTGCTCTCCAAGGAAGCCCACTCGCGTCAATTTCGAAAGATGCATAATAACGTTAAGTTTTAGACGCATAAGTGGAGGGGAGCCATCGTCGAACTTTGGGCAAAAAGCGACACTTATTCCCCAAAACCAGCTATCCAAAGCAGGCAGGCTAGTATAGTTGAAGTTTTCAGACTGTCAGCCACACCCAACCGCTCCCGTGATTTTTCTTAAAAAACATTCCTCGCGCAACTCGCTCCTTGGGAAACTTTGATAAAACCGGCACTTATGGACGCTTGGACCCGTTTCAGAGCTGAAATGCCCATCTGTGAAAAATGGGCTTATTTTGACCATGCCGCCGTGGGCCCTTTGCCCGGAAAAACGGCCGCGGCGATCTCCAAGTTCGCTCAGGAGGCCTCGATCGACGGCGATTTCCATTGGCCTAATTGGTCCGGACAAGCTTCCGAGCTTCGGAATTTGGGGGCAAGGCTACTTGGCGCTACAACCGACGAAATCGCGCTTGTTCCGAACACCACTTTGGGGATTCAAACCATCGCTTTGGCGTTTCCCTGGAAGGCTGGAGACAGCGTCGTACTGCCCAGCAATGAGTTCCCCAGCAACCAACTTCCTTGGCTTGCACTTCGAACTCGGGGAATCGAGGTTCGGTTGGTCGACCCCGAGCCGGACGGTTCGATTGATTTGGCGAAAATCGATCGAGCAATCGATTCGACGACAAGGCTCGTGAGCCTCAGTTGGGTGGGATATTCTACAGGCCACCGTGTGAATCTCGAGGATGTTTGCAAGATTGCCCATGCCAAAGGCGCAGAGGTGTTGGTCGATGCCATTCAAGGTATGGGAGTATTTCCGTTGGATGTGCAGCAGGTTCCGATCGACTACGCGGCCGCAGACGGGCACAAATGGATGATGGGGCCAGAAGGGGCCGGGCTTCTTTATATTCGACGCTCTAGATTGGAGAAGCTTCAACCGGTTCTCTCGGGATGGAATTCGCTCCAAGCTAGCCATGAGTTTGTGTGCGATGGAAAGTCATTCAAGCCATCGGCATCGCGTTACGAAGGTGGTTCGGCGAATCATGTTGGTTTGATCGGACTTTGCACTAGCCTCGGTTTGCTGATGGAATTCGGCTGCAATGACCCTCAAAGTGGGTTTGCCTCGCGCGTTTTGGAAACAGCTCAGTTCGCGCGTCAGGAACTCCTCAGTGCCGGGGCGCAGCTGGCTTGGCCTGAGCCTAGTGAACCATTTGCACTCGATGGCCATGCCAGCGGGATCGTCTCGTTTCATGTTCCCGGTAAGGATCCGCAGGAGGTTCGCAGACGATTGATATCTTCCGGGGTTATCCTGAGTGTGCGTCACGGGGCGTTACGAATCGCCGTGCACGCTTACAATGATACGAGTGACATCGAGCGATTAGTCCAAGTGATCAGGGATTTGAAATGAGTCAGAGAGTGGTTGTAGGGCTTGGAGAAGTGCTTTGGGATGT
>JBJTAQ010000859.1:0-1282 GCA_046090945.1 Pirellula sp. | reverse complement strand
AGTGCATCGATACTTGAGGGCTCCTGAGACTCCGCTAGGACCGTCCGCTCCAATGGGGCTTGGTCCTGCACAAACACCTTATCCAGGTCCGGCGGATCCGACTCGGGTGCAACGACTTGTTCGAGTCGTTCAAGCTTGGGCTGGGCTTTCTCGTCAACCGATTTTTTGGAAACCGAAGACGCAATCATCTCCGTCGGCTTACTCGTCGACTTGGTTCCAGCAACCATCGTCATGACGATGACGATGGCGATGGAACCAAACAAGGCCATTGCTAAACCCAAGCCCATCCGTTTCGAAGTCGAAGCACTCTTGACACTCTGGAGTTTGGTTGTCGAACTGGGCAATTTCAGTTCAGTCCTTTTCGTCACAAGGTTTTTCGCAGCCTCTGCCGAACCCGCAGCTTGCAGTTTCAGGCGCGCCCAAGGGATCAGCAATCCAGATTTCGAGACCAGAAGTCCCGGCGCTAGTTCCAATAACCGATCTTCAAAGGCAGTATCTCCTTGGAGCAAATCCCAATTCCCAAGTTGTCGTTTCCAGTCGTCGAGGACGATCTTGGGGGGCAATCCCAAGCGATCCAAGACGGCCGCGAGCAGTTCCCAACCGGTAGGCTGCCAAGCGATCCAGCCATCAACCCAGCGATCGTCCATCACGCAAACGGGAGTTGGGTGTGTGAAAGCATCCAGCTCGGGTTCCCTAGAACCATGGAGGGCTTGATCGAGGATCCTGAACGCTTCATTTGGCAACGCATACTCAAAAAATGGTTCGGCTCGCTCGCCCGGCTCGAACCCCTTGGGCCGAGCATCGTTGGTTGACCGAGGAACGATCAGCCAAGCGGCCTCCGCCATCGGAGCTTGGGGGGTTGCCACGATCGCCATTGGGGGACTATCCCCCTTCAGGGGGTTCCAACCGGGGCTTGTATAGACCTTGGCGTGCCATCCCTGGACGAGCAGATCCTGCTCGGCAAAACGCCGATCCTGGGGCAAATCCCGTTGGCTTTTTAGCCAACGGTCCAATGAACTCGGGAACTTCTGCATGGCTTGGGTAAGCTCTCCGGTAATTGACGGTTTTTCTTGGCGGGCTTACACTTTCCGCCTTCGAGACATCGGTGCATTTTTCGGCATTTGGATGCCGCAAGACACCCTTCCATGTAGCACTTCTTTTTTGGAGCCTTCGGTCCAGCTATGGCAAACAAACTCATCTATTTCTTTGGCAAATCCAAAACCGACGGCAGCGGGGACATGAAGGCCCTGTTGGGGGGCAAGGGTGCCAACCTAGCTCAGAT
>JBJTAQ010000858.1:0-2748 GCA_046090945.1 Pirellula sp. | reverse complement strand
TCGGTTACTTCCTGCTGCTGACCATCTTCGGGTTGTATCTGTGCATGATCCTCATCGGCAAGCGGCACTGGAGCAGTGGAAAAAACGGCAACGAGAAACTCGCGCACTACCTGCTCAGGGCTTTGTGCCTAGCGGCGATCTTCATCGGCGGGAGTGTTTTGTTCAGGAACAAAGACAAGCGGTACGATGCCACGGAGTTGAAGATCAGTTCACTCTCAAACGTGACGACCGAGATGATCCGGGGTATGGGCAAGGATCGAGATGTGGTCGTCGACGCCTACATTTCTTCGGATGTTCCCGAGATGTATGCCAAGACCAAGTATGAGTTGATCAGCTTGCTCAAGGAATTTGAGTCGACGGCCAAGAGTTCTGGCATCCCGATGCAGGTTCGGATTTATGATTCGATATCACCTTCAAGCGATGAGGAGAAGCAAGCAGAACAGCAATATGGAATTACACCCCAGATTGTGCGCGTCCGTGAGCGCGGGGCAATCGCTGATCAACCGATCATGCTCGGGGCAGCGTTCCGAAGCGGTCTGCAGAAAGTGGTGATTCCATTCTTTGAGCCGGGTATTCCTGTTGAGTACGAGTTGGCTCGATCGTTAACGACGGTTGCCAAGCCTGCTCGAAAGAAACTTGGGATTCTCAAGACCGAGGCCAAGATGATGGGTGGGGTTGACATGCGATCCTTCCAGCAACTTCCCCAAGAGCCCATCGTTGAGGAACTCGGTAAGGAGTTTGAGATCGTCGATGTCAATCCGGCATCGCCGATCGATGTTGAACGACTGGATGTACTATTGGCAGTTCAACCATCTTCGCTGGCACCCGAGGAGATGACCAACTTCATCTCGGCGGTAAAAGCCGGTATTCCAACAGCTATTTTCGAGGATCCTCAGTCCGCGATCAATCCAGGCATTCCAGGAACTGGAGATCCACGACCTCCCATGGGTGGCGGGATGTTTGGCGGTGGCGGCCCGCAGCCCAAAGGAGCGATTCAGCCATTGTGGGATTTGCTCGAGATCGACGTGTCCGGTCAGCCCAGTCCGATGGGATTCGTCGCACCCGACCTTGCTTGGCAGCAATACAACCCTTATCCAATTCTCGAATCGATGCAGCAATCCAATGATTTGTGGATCTTTATCAGAAAAGAGGCGCCTGGGGGTGACAAAGCGTTTAACCAAGACAGCGAGATCACCAAGGGGCTAAAGGAACTGATGGTCCTGTTTGCTGGGACACTCAAGCAGAAGAACGGAGCGAAAACGCAATTTACGCCCCTGGTATCGACCGGTGAAGTTGCAGGTACGATGCCCCTGACGGAGCTCAGGAACATGCAGAGAACCTCTCTGGATCGAAGCACAGAGATTCGGAATCGGCGAGGAGCGGCCAAAGGCCCGCAAACGATTGCCGCTCTGATCGAGTCCTCGGCTGCGAGTGCCGCCGAAGGTGAGGCTTCTGGATCGAACAAACCACTCAAAGTGGTCTACGTCTCCGACTTGGATTGCATGTCTGGAGTTTTCGTCGACATTCGAAAGAACCCTTCACAGCTTGAGTCCGTTGAGTTTCAGTTTCAGAACATCACGTTTGTTCTCAACGTGATTGATGTTCTTTGCGGGGAAACCAAGTATCCGGCGATTCGACGGCATGTTCCGACTTATAGTACTCTGAAGCTTGTAGAGGCGAGGGCCGATGAGCAAAAGCGTGAGGAAGCGGAATTCCAACGAAAGGCCAACGAAAACTACAACACCAAAAAGTCGGAGCTTGAGGAAGCTAGTACCAAAGCAAAGCGGCAATTCAAGGAAGCGGTCGACAAGTTGCAGTCTGAAGGTGCGATCGATGTTTCGAAGCAGCAAGAGTTGATCCAGCGGATCACTGAGTATCAGATGAAGGAGGCACAGTTGGCTCGTAAGCAGGAGGTCGAAGACGAGAAACTTCGCCGCGAGCGAGATCGCAATATTCGCGAAGCTCGTCGGTCGACCGACGATGCGATCCGCAAGACGCAGAATTATTACAAGATGTTGGCTGTGTTTCTGCCAGCTATCCCGCCACTGATCGTCGGCATCGTTGTGTTTGTATCGCGTCGCTTACGGGAGCGAGAGGGTATCTCGAAGACCCGGTTGCGTTAAGTTCACAAGATCCAACAAGTTGACCCAAGAAATCGAATCCACCTACGGAGAGTTGACAAGTGTCTGATTCAGCGAAAACTGGAATTCTAGCGGCCATCGCCGCAGTCACCGCGCTGGCTGCTTGGTCTACCACGACTCGAAACTTTTCGACCCTCGAGTCCAATGCATCGGCGAGGGTCGATCAAGTCCTTTTCGACAAATTCACCGACCCGCTCGATGCTGCGTCGCTGAAGATCGTCAAATACGATAAGGATTCAGAGCAGTACGATGAGTTCGAGGTTGCCAAGGATAGCAAGACCGGCGTTTGGACTTTGCCATCGAACGAAAATTATCCGGCCGATGCGAACAAACAGATGAGCGATGCAGCGAATCTTTTCGTCGGATTGAAGGTCTTGAATGTCGCGAGTGAAAAACGGGACGACCACAAGTTGTTCGGTGTCTTGGAGCCAGACAAGAAGAAGGAGTCCGAGGGAGGAGATGGAGTCGGTATGCTCGTTCAGTTGCGAAATGCCAAAGGTGATTCGCTGGTCGATTTGATCATTGGGAAAGAGGATTCCCAAGACAATAAGAAGAGGTTTGTGAGGGTTCCCTCCGAGGATGTGACCTATGTAGCGGAGGTCAACAC
>JBJTAQ010000857.1:0-1606 GCA_046090945.1 Pirellula sp. | reverse complement strand
CGCAATACCTGATGGCGGATAGGATCTATCAGGTTGATCGTTTGGATGCATACATAGAATCCGTTAAAACCTCCCAAGGCGAAAACGCGTCGGATCGCGAAGCGCTTCGATTAAGTAATCCCATTGAATTTCAAACATGGTGGCGCAATCAGCCCAATCGTATTGCCTTTATGGATGTCACTTCGGCAACGAATGAAAGAACAATGATTGCTGCACCGGCGATGCTTGTACCGTACGGCAACTCATCCCCATTGTTCACGACACCCAGAAGCAATCTTGCGTTGGTGTCAATCTTGAGTTCGTTCATATTCGATTTCGTAGCACGATTTCGATGTGGAGGTTTGCACTTGAACTATTTTGTTGTCGAGGAAACCTCGCTGCCTTTACCGGAGGCTTCCGTTCTCGAACCCCTTAAATTAATTGGAGCGAGACTACATGGAGCACGCACGATTACGTCGGTTGAAAATCTGAAACGTAGTTCTAAGTCAGGATCGATGGATGCGTTAACAGCTCATGAGCGTTTAAGATGGACTGTAATGCAGAATGTTGTCGTTGCATTACTATACGGGCTGGAACCGGAAGATATTCGGTGGATGTTCAAGGACTGCGAACTCGATGTCGAGTCTCTTCGATCCAATGATTATACGAGGGGGTTACCAACAAAAGCTTTTTGGAGAACGGATAAGGGGTTAGTGCCTGCAAATCGAATAACGGTACTAACGCAGGTTGCATTTCTAGATTGTTGGAAGATGGGAAAAACAATAGATGAGCGGATCACATCCTTCCTGGCCCAGAATGACGGACGTGGATGGGCGTTACCTGAGCGGTTGCGGTTGAGGGATTATGGGTTAGGAGGGGCCGATGGGGATCGGGAGGTGGAGGTAAGGTCGAGGTTTGGGGAGCGGTATTATCGGTGGCAGGAGGCTCAGAGTGTGGAGGAATCGTGGCGCGAGTGCCACTTGCACGCGCGGAACCTGCTCGGCCCCGAGGGCTATTCCACGCTCCTTTCGGAGCTCGCCACCCCGTCAGGTTCACCAAGCTCCAATCGCCCCGACGCCGCTAGCACGCCACATGCCTCTGGCTCGCAACATGCCATCCCTTCTGATCGTTTGCGACATAGCGAGCGATCAAGCCACAATTCGGCTGGACCATCAAACTCCGGGCCTCCATCGAGTTCGGCGAAGCGTCCCAGTCCCCCGGCCCCACCATCTGCAGCATCCACATCCGCCGAACCCAAACCCAAACCGGATTCAGAGTCCGAGTCCAAATCTGAATCCGAATCCGACACCTTCACCCTCTCCAACGACCCACCCCCGACCCGCCGCAAAAAACGCCGTTAGGTTGGTCATTGTTTTCGCGTGCGATGTTTTCGCAAAAAAACAGCGTTGCAAAAGCATCTCACGGTGCATTCGCAAGTGCTTATTGGGCAATGGGTTGCGGTGAGACTAAAACTCCGACGTGGAATTTTTTTCGAAAAATCTGAAGTGGACGTGAAAAAAGCCAGTCAGATCCGACTTCTATACCTTAGGGATTGAAAAGTCAAGTCTTTTGGAAAATCGGAGGAATTCATGCTTGCATCAATCGACGTACAAGCTCTGGCTAAGGA
>JBJTAQ010000856.1:0-4133 GCA_046090945.1 Pirellula sp. | reverse complement strand
TCCCTAGAATGAAGCGGTAAACATTCATCCCCTTGGGGGCCGACGCTGGATCCTCGTCCGTGGACACCATGCTTTGGTGGCAACGGACGAGGATCCAGCGTCGGCCCCCAAGGGGATGAATGTTTACCGCTTCATTCTAGGGACCATACCATCGCAATGGCTCTCAGCCTGGAGGCTCGAAGCCAAACGGCTTGCCAAACACAGCCGGCCGACTTGGAGCGTAGGCAATGAGATGCTTTGGTATCTGGCGATACAAGCCGGATGGTTGCTGTTGATTTCGATACTTTTTGGCGTTTCCTTTCTACCGGTTTACATAACAGTAGCGGCCTTGTCGTTTCTGCTCTTGGAGATCATCAACTACGTCGAGCACTATGGATTGCGTCGGGTGCGGGCTCATCACGGGCGTTGGGAAGCGGTTTCTGAGTCGCATTCCTGGAATAGCAATCATCGGGTTAGCAGGATGTTGCTCTTCGAACTTAGCCGCCACTCGGACCATCACATGTCGGCCGAGAAACCTTATCAAGCTCTCCGGACCGAGGAAGCGAGTCCACAGATGCCCAACGGGTATCCTGGCATGGTGCTGCTAGCTCTAGTTCCTCCGCTGTGGTTCTCGATCATGGACCGACGATTACCGACGACTAGGAGTACAGTTGAATCGCCTTGATAATGGCATCGAGCTCGTTTGGAACCGCGATCGCTCGATTGGCGTAAGAGGCTCGGGTGACGCCTCGACTACCGAGCACTTCCTCGAATTTATCTTGGTCGGTCGTATGATAAGCGACCGTGGCGGTTGGGTCTTTGAGTTGATGTCCAGTAAGGATACAAACAACTCGATCGTCATACCCGATCACACCTTGTTGGCGAAGTAGTTTCGCGCCTGCGACGCTTGCGGCACTTGCCGGTTCGCATCCGATCCCGCCTGCCCCGACCTGAGCTTTAGCATCGAGGATTTCCTGATCGGAAACTTTGCGCACCACACCATCGCAAACATCGAGGGCGCGAAGACACTTTTTAAGATTCACGGGGCGGTTGATCTCGATCGCACTGGCGATGGTATCGGCTTTGGATTTGCTTCGATCGAGTTCGTCGTAGTACCAGCAAGCGGTTTCCATCCTAGGGCGTCCCCGATTCCAACGTAAGTTCCTTTGATTGTAGAGGACATCCAAGGTATCGGCTCCGGCAGCATTGATGACCGCAAGTCTTGGGGCGCGAGAGATGAGTCCGAGTTCTTTGAGTTCCAAGAACGCTTTACCGAAGGCGCTGCTATTGCCAAGGTTACCACCTGGAACAACGATCCAGTCAGGGACTTCCCATCTCAAGGCTTCGAGGACCCGAAACATTACGGTCTTCTGGCCTTCGAGTCGGAATGGGTTGACGCTGTTGACAAGATAGATACCAAGTTCCTTTGAGATGTCTTGGACGCGGGCCATCGCATCATCGAAATCGCCTGCAATTTGGACCGTCAATGCGCCGTACTCGAGAGCTTGAGATAGTTTGCCGTAGGATATCTTCCCCGATCCGATAAAGATGATGGCTTTCATCAGTTGGGTCACGGCGCAGTACATGGCTAGCGACGCGCTGGTGTTGCCGGTCGACGCACAGGCGGCACGCTTGGCACCCACCATATGTGCATGCGTGAAGGCAGCGCACATCCCGTTATCCTTGAACGATCCCGATGGGTTCATCCCTTCGTATTGCAAGTAGAGTTGCCCCGGACGAAGTCCAACGTATCGTGAAACAAAATCCGCTTGTTGCAGGAGCGTTTGCCCTTCGCCCACCGTGATCACACAATTGGTAGGAGCAAAAGGGAGCAGTTCGTGAAACCGCCAAACTCCGCTGAAACGCAGAGGCTCATGACGCTTGGTCCACAGAGTTTCCAGATCGTTCAGGCGAATTGGGGGTGACAACCGCGACCAATCATAAGCGATGTCTAGCAGATCGCCACAGCGTCCGCATTTTGTGCGAACTTCTCCAACGTCATAGGTAGTAGCGCAATCGATGTTTAGGCATCGTTGGAAAACGGCATCGGTCGTCGTCGCCTTGGTGCCTTCGGCAAGTGCGGTCATTGAAACGTGGAATAGGTTAGTGGTCGCGAGCGCGAGAGGTGCTCACAAGTATTTAGGGGGAGACCCGATCATTCTACCCAAATCTTCGAAGTAATTAGGATAGGTCTTCTCAGTGCAGCGGGGGTTTAGAACCAAGCAGTCCGGGACCATCATGGCGACCAACGCAAAGCTCATGGCCATTCGGTGATCTCGGTAGGTCTCAATTTCGCACCCTCGAAGCTTGCAGGGGAAAATCGTCAACCCATCTTCGTGTTCTTGAGCCTCTCCTCCCAATCGACGGATCTCGGTGATTAAATCTCCAATCCGATCGGTTTCTTTGTGCCTATTGTGGGCAACGCCACGAACCCGAGTCGGGGAATCGGCGAACAAAGCAACCGAGGCGAGAGTTTGAACAGTGTCGCTGATATCTGCCATATTCACATCGACGCCGCGTTGAGCTCTCCCCGAGACCTCGATCCAAGGGACTTGGTTTTGAGACTGTCCGCAGGTCAGTTTGGCACCCATTTTTTCGAGAATCTTCACGAATCCCACATCACCTTGTAACGCATCGAACCCCAAGCCTTCGACGCGGATTGATCCTCCCGTGATGGCAGCAGCGGCCCAAAAGTAGCTTGCTGCGGATGCATCCGGTTCGATAGCGTAGTGGGCCCCCGCATAAGCCTCCGGTGCTCGTATTCGGTACTCGAGATTACCAGTAGTAGAATCTTTTTGCGTTTGAACTTCCACACCGAAATGCTTCATGACGGAGATGGTCATCTCGACATAGGGTTTAGAAACCAACGCACCATCGACCCGGAGCTCCACTGGGTTTTGACAGTAGGGCGCGGCCATCAGCATTCCGCTGAGGAATTGGCTTGATACGTCTCCTCGCACCGAAGCTGGTCCACCTTCAAGCCCGCGGGCTTGGAGCAGCACAGGGGGGCACTCGGTATCCACTGAATTCTGACTCTGCAGATCGGCACCCCAACTCTTTAACCCTCGGATGAGATCTCCGATGGGTCTTTCTCTCATCCGGGGTACACCATCGAGGGTGTATTTACCGTGAGTTGCGGCCAATGCAGCGGTAAGGAAGCGGATCGAAGTACCACTATTGGCAATAAACAAATCGGCTTGGTCGATGGGCGGTTGTCCTCCACATCCATCGATCAGAAGTTCGGACCGGTTGCGATCCCATTCGATTCGAAGACCTAGTTTTCGCCAGGCGTCGACCATGACGATGGTATCTTCGCTTTCGAGCACTCCGGTCAGGATGGATTGCCCGCGCGCCATCGCTGCACAGATGACTGCCCGGTTGGTAAGGCTTTTTGAGCCGGGGACACGGACCGTTCCGACAAGAGGCTTATGGACGACCGGGATTGCGACGGCGCGTGGTTTATCGCTGGAGGACTGTGATGTCACTTGGCCTGAATCTTCCACAGGTTTTTCGCACCGCGCACGTACATCGCGTCACCAGAAATCGCTGGGGAACCCAGGACTTCGTCACCGAGTTTATTCACACTCTCGATTTTCCCTTCCTCTTTTCCATCTCCTGGGAGTGAGACGACCGCGCAGGAGCCGTCCATCGAGAACAGGTACAGACGATTACCGGCGATCACGGGCGAGGACCAGATTTGGTTGGCATCTGGGATTCGAAGTTGCCATAGGACTTTACCTGTGTACAGATCGCCGCATACCAAAATGGTACGATTAACCACGTAGACTTTGTCGTTGTCGACAAGGGGAGAGCATGCGGTCGAATTGAGTTTATTCTCAAACCATAGTTTACTCGGTGCTCCGGCGCTTGAGAGATCCAAAGCGGTTAGGCCACCTGAGGGTACGATCAGGCGACCGTTGGAGACCGTTGACGAGGGGGTCGTCGAGCAGCCCATCTCGATTTTCCAAAGTTCGTTCCCATCTTGTGGGTTCACTGCAACTAAACTTTCGCTCGACTGCATCACAACCGCAGGTTTTCCACTGGGCAGAATGAAAGCGGTTGGGGAAGCCCAGTTCGCTTTGCGGGGTCGATCCCGTTTCCATACTGTGGTTCCGTCGTCAACGTTCATTCCCAGGGCAAACGAATCTCCTTGG
>JBJTAQ010000855.1:0-6508 GCA_046090945.1 Pirellula sp. | reverse complement strand
CCCACATACACGCCAAACCAGGCAAAGAAAACGAACTTCGTGAAATCCTCGAGTCCTTTGTCGCTCCAACAAGAAAAGAAGACGGCTGCATCCGCTACGATCTTTTTGTCGACCTTGATCACCCTCAAAAATTTACATTCATCGAAGAATGGGCCAGCCGCGAGGCGCTGAACAAGCATAGTCAATCCGACCATATCCAAGCAGGTCGCAAGCACTTCCCGGACCTTCTCGGCGAACCAGCTTGGGTCCAAGTCGCCGTGCGTGTGATCTAAAGCCTCGCACTACGTCAAAGCTTATGATAGGGCCTCAATCGTGAACACTCAGCACCCGCTACGCCCCCTGCTCGCAGCTCGTTCCATCGCGGTCGTAGGCGCAAGCGACACGCCTGGTAAAGTCGGTACAAGCATCTTTCGCAATCTGCTGGAACATCGTTTCACCGGAACAGCCTACCCAGTGAATCTCAAACACAAGATCGTAGCTGGCCAAACCGCTTATGCCACACTCTCCGATCTACCCGAGACAGTCGAACTTGCAGTCCTGTGCACTCCTGCCGCAACCATTCCAGATCTGATCGAACAGTGCGGCCAATTAAACATCCCCGCAGCCCTGATCATCACCGCAGGCTTTCGAGAGCTGGGTGCCCAAGGCATCGAGCTTCAGACACAACTCGACAACGCCAGAGCCAAGTTCCCATCGCTCAGGATCCTAGGGCCAAACTGCCTGGGGCTGATCCATCCCGAGTCTCGCATGAGCGCCAGCTTCGCTCGCGGTATTCCTCAATCAGGCAGCCTCGCTTTCCTATCCCAGTCCGGGGCCCTGTGTACGGCATTTCTCGACTGGTCCCTTCGCGAAGGTATCGGCTTTTCCAACTTCGTCTCACTCGGAAATCAACTCGATGTGGACTTCTCCGATCTGCTCGATTATCTGGCTGAGGATCCGGCAACGACCGCTGCGATTGTTTACATTGAGTCGATTACCAAACCGATGGAGTTCATCGCAGCAGCCAAAAAATTCACCGCCCGAAAACCCCTGATCGCTTACAAAGCCGGACGGTTTGCTGCATCTGCACAAGCCGCCGCTTCGCATACCGGCTCGCTGGCAGGTGTCGATGAGGTCTATCAAGCCGTGCTCGAACGATGCGGTATCGTTCGCGTCTACGACATGGAATCGATGGTCCAGTGCGCCGAGCTTCTCTCCCAACATGCCTCCTCAAACCCTCCACCTCTAGGTGAACGAATCGCCATCGTTACCAATGCCGGAGGACCAGGTGTGATGGCAAGCGATATGCTCATCGATCAGGGTGGTCAGCTAACGGTATTATCCCCTGAAACCATCGAGAAACTAAACGCATTTCTCCCGTCAAACTGGCCCGGATCCAACCCAGTCGATGTGATCGGTGATGCTCCACCTGAACGATTCGCCGAAGCTCTGAGAGTCGTGCTCGATGACCCAAACGTCGATACCATTCTTGCGATTCTTTCACCCCAGGCGATGACCAGTCCAACCGATACGGCCCTTCGAGTCTCCCAGATCCCGATCCCTCCGGACAAACGTATCGTAGCAACCTGGATGGGCGGACTGGCCATGCAACCAGGAATCGAAATACTCCAGAAAAATGGGATCAGAAACTTTGACACCCCTGAACAAGCCATCCGTGGGCTCATGCGACTGATCGATTACAAGAAAATGAACTCGCGCATCCGCGAACTCGATCGGCTCGACTCTGAACACGCAGCCCAAGTTGCCGAGAAGAACTCAGGCCCCAAAAACAATTCCAATCAGGTCATCGATCGTAAACAATTCATCCACTATACGAGTTACAAGACCCTTGGCTCCGGAACCAAGACTTACGTCACCGAAATGGATTCAAAACTGCTTTTAAACCTCTATCAAATACCGACTCCAAGTATTCAAATCGCAACCACGCCATACCAAGCCGTCGGACTGGCCGACTCCTTCGGTTACCCAGTCGTCTTGAAGGTTCATTCCAAGGAGATCACCCACAAAACCGATGTCGGAGGAGTGCTGCTGTCCCTGAAAAATTCCAAACAAGTCACCAAGGGCTTCGATCAAATCATCGCCAATGTGGCAAAGGCCCGACCTGATGTGCGGGTCGATGGCATTACCGTTCAGCCGATGGTCCAGCTTCAAGACGCCGTGGAACTGATCTTCGGCTCCAAAAAAGACCCCGTATTCGGACCAGTCATCCTGGTCGGTTTCGGCGGTGTTACCGCAGAGCTATACAAAGACCGAGCGTTGGAACTGCCACCTGTGACCCCTGAACGACTGAACCGCATGCTAAAATCGCTGCGATGCTGGCCACTCTTAGACGGCTTTCGCGGGCGTCCCAAAGTCAAACTTGAAGCTTTGTGCGATATCATCGAGAAATACTCGGAACTGATCCTCGAACAGGACTGGATCCAAGAGTCGGATTTAAATCCCGTACTTGTCAACGATCAACAGGCAATCGTGCTCGATGCACGGTTCATCGGTTAATTACTCTGGCCGACAATCCTCACACTTTCGATTCACGCAACCGCCGAACTCCCATCATCCCATGGCAAAGCTATACCCTAGAACGCTCATTGTTCTACTTGTAATCCAAGCTTTGTTGCCCCAAAAACTTTGCTCGGCTCAGCAACAAAAGGAATTTGACGACTACTTCCATAACCAATGCCTGCGATTCGAACTCTTTATGTTCGGAACCAATACACAGACTCAGGTGGTGCTGGGGAAAGTCGTCCAGGAACCCATCTGGCCCGGCCCGCGTAAGCATCTGGTGTTCCCTTTCCCCTACGGCAAGAATGCACTTAAGGTCTACGATCAAACCAGCAATGAGTTGATCTATTCGTTTGGTTTCGACACACTCTACAGCGAATACGCAACGACACCTCCGGCCGCACAAGGCAAATGGAAATCGTTTCCAATCTCGGTTCGTATCCCTAAACCCAAAGCTCGGTTCCGAATCGAGTTTCTCAAACGCCAAAAGGATAACTCTTGGGAAACAATCTGGTCCGAAGAAATCAAACCCTCAGACAAAAATATTCGACGCGAATCTGTCAACGCTGGAGCCGAAATCTTCGAACTTCAAAATACCGGTGAGCCCAAGGATCGGTTGGATCTGGTTTTTTTGGCCGAAGGTTATCGCGAGGATGAAAAAGAGAAATTTCATGCAGATGCTCAACGCATGACGCAATACATGTTCGAACATGAACCATTCAGACGCCATCGCGACAAATTCAACGTTACTGGCCTGTTTCGTCCCTCATCGGAGTCCGGTGTGGATGAACCCGATCGACGGATCTATCGAAACACTGTACTCGGTGCCTCGTTTAACACCCTAGAAATCGATCGATACCTGCTAACAGAACAAGGGCATACGATCAAGGAATACGCAGCTCAGGTCCCCTACGATTCCATCGTCGTACTGGTGAACTCTAATCGATACGGTGGCGGAGCGATCTGCTTGGATTACTGCGTTTCGACCGTGGACGATTCCAGAAGCCAAGCTGTTTTTTTGCATGAATTCGCACACTCAATCGCCTACCTCGCCGACGAATATGTCGGCTCAGTGACTTATAGCGATATCTACCCCGAGGGCGCCGAACCCGTCGAGCCGAACATCACTCGGGAACTCGATCCCGAGAAGATCAAATGGAGAAGTCTCCTGACGCCAAGCACGCCACTGCCAACACCCAAAGGTTTTGAAAACCAAACCAACCGGGATACACCGATCGTCGGTGCTTTCGAAGGGGGTGGATATCTCAGGACAGGAATGTATCGCCCCCAAAAGTCCTGCGCAATGGGCGATGGCTTAGATCCATTTCGATTCTGCATCGTGTGCGAACAAGCAGTCGAGCAGATGATCCTCTACTACGCACCCTGAGGAAACTGCTAAGGCTCGGTGCTCGATTCCGAAATTAAGAAGTCCGCCTGCTGATCCGCTAACTGGTCCTCACGCACAAGCCCCCTACGACGGTACAGCTCCGCCAAATTACGCCAAGAGTAAGCTGTCGGTCCAGCGTCCAACGCCTGCTGCAAAGCTTTCGTAGCCTCATCAAGCGAACCGACGTGCAAGTAACTGTAACCAAGTTGGTTCGAAATATATCCACGCTTGGGAGCAATCCTCAAGGCAGCTTGATAGCATACCAGCGATTGCTCGCGAAGTACCTCTTGGTACTTTGGTGCATACTCAAGCTCTTGCTCGTAGGTCTTACCAAGAGCATAGAGCAGATCAGCAGCCCAAGGATGATTCATCGTCGCTTGCGGAACCAAGTCCATGAATGTCTGTAGCGTTGCCGGAACCTCGTCTCTAGGTGCATAGGTACATTCGTCGATCTGACGAATCGCATGCTGTAACGCCGATTCGTGAGGCATCGATCGACGGATCGCCAACTTGCGCTGCTGGGCTTGAACACCCCCCGGACCCAATAGTTGATCCAGCTTGCGAGCTAATAAAGTCAATCCGTTTCGAATCTCGTCCCGCGCACTGTGGACGCTGTTTTTACGCAAAAGCGAATCGCAACTCTGTAGCTTGCTCAGTAATTGTGGACGTAGCTCCTGCCAAGCCGCATCAGCCGCACGCTCGAGTCGCGACTTGGACTCCTTAGCCACATCGCTAGGAGTAGGAATCCAGTCGCTATCAAGGAATTGAAACAACCCAGGATCCACCGAGTCTAATAGATAGTCCAGCGGAAAAGTATCAACCAACCGACGCTGCTGCTCACTCCGCTGCCTGGCTCCCCTCGTGCTCTCGGCCTTGTCGTCGTCACTCGCCTGTATTTCGGAAACCAATTCGGAACGCAATCCTTGCCCATCCATCGGATCTACGTCCGGAAGCCCCTTGAATACCCGACTTCCAAAAGGCAATCCAACTCCCTGATTGGATTGAAACGGTGAGACCGGATCAGCCGCATCAAAGGCATCCGAAGCACCTGGGTCCAATACAATCCCATCGCGAGGAAGCTGATTCCAATGACCTAAATTCTTCTGGGGAAGGGCTCGCGGTGGCATCAATTGGATCGGTTCGGAAGGTGATCCCACCGACTGAGCACAAGCGAATTGACTGACCGCAATCCCCAGTGTGAACATCCCGGGCCAGCATCCAGCTCTGACAATCCGCCAACGCATCCTTTTGCGCGTCGGAGTTGAACTCTTTGAAACTGCTTTGAACAATTTGGACAATCGATCGGCCATGGCTCAACTCATCGGAGCCTCAACCGACGGCTATGCAGTTAGGATAGGTCAGGGGGGATAAGCAGCGACGATCCAAGCGATTCCTTAGGAATCAAACGAAAAGTCCCCGCAGCTTGACAGCACAACTCCTGTTAAACCGCAGGGACTTTAATGCGTATGACGATTATCTAGCCAAACAAGGGTCACTTGTCTTCGGCGATCTGGGGATAAACCACGCCTGCCAAGAAGGCCCCCAAAATCGGTGCGAACCAGAACAGCCAAACCTGGCCCATAGCCGACATATCCCCCCCGAAAAGCGCCGTGATCAAAGCAGGTCCGGTGCTACGAGCCGGGTTGACCGATAAGTTGGTTACAGGGATACCAATCAAGTGGATCAGTGTCAGTCCTAATCCGATTGCGATTGGAGCGAAACCTGCCGGCGCCCGCTTGTCGGTCGACCCTAAGATGATCAGCAGGAAAAAAAATGTCAAAACCACTTCGGCAACAAATGCCGAGACCATGTTGTAACTCCCCTTGGGCGAGAGCGCATCGTAGCCGTTGAGCGCAAAACCATCAGCCAAACTGAACCCAGTTCTACCACTGGCAATCACATACAGCACCGCCGCCCCGAGGAAGGCTCCTACAACCTGCGCGATGATGTACGGTACCAAGTCTTTCGATGGAAATCGCTTGGCAATCATCAAACCGAAGCTAACTGCTGGGTTCAGATGGCAGCCGGAGATGTGGCCTATGGCATAAGCCATCGTCAGCACGGTAAGCCCGAAGGCCAACGAAACTCCCACAAGTCCAATCCCCAAATTCAATGGGGTCGAACCCTCCATCGCAATGAACTTGGCAGCCAAAACTGCACTGCCACACCCACCAAAGACCAGCCAAAAAGTTCCGAGCAACTCGGCCGCACACCGCTTTCCTATGTTCATCATTTGCTCCGCAAAAATAGAGAATCCTATCTTCCAGCCAAAATCCCTCTCCAGTCCGACGACCTGGGACTTGGCTTATCGTATCCGAACCTTAGATAGTTACCACCAGACAAGTAAAAACGACCAAGCTTTTTAGCCAAGGCGTTGAATCTGTGCGAACTTTCCCGGGTTTCGCGCCTCTAACGTGTGTGATTGACCAAACAGTAAGTTTCCACCTGTTTTCCACTCGAAAGCATAAGCCATCAGGATGATTCAGGACTTTTTTCAGTACCTCTCCGAACTACTCAAAACCAACCAAATTTTCAGCGGTGGTTTGGTGCTCATGATTTGCGGTGCCCTCTTTGCGTACTTCCGCCAAGTCCCCGCACAGATCTATACCTTCATCCGTCGTC
>JBJTAQ010000854.1:0-12053 GCA_046090945.1 Pirellula sp. | reverse complement strand
CCAATTCCTGCTGATCGAAATTCATAACCGTCGTGGCCCGCATCCGAATTTTGGAGACAGTACCGGTCGTATCACCGACGGTGATCACGTCGCCGACGCGAATCGGTTGTTCGAACAGGAGGATCAAGCCGGAGATAAAGTTCGCAAAGATTTCCTGGAGACCGAATCCCAAACCGACGCCCAAGGCTGCTACGAGCCACTGGATACTCGCCCAGCGAACCCCGAGGCTATTGAAGGTCATCGCGATCCCCAGCATCAAGATGGTGTAGCGAGATATGGATGTGATTGCGTAGCGGACAGCGTTCTCCAAAGGCAGGTGCTGCAGCAGGGCGATTTCGAGCAATCCGGGTAGATTTTTGGCAGCGACAATCGTCATGATCGCAGCCGGGATTGCCAGCAGCAAATTGGCCAGAGTCACCGGCAGTTTCTCGGTAGGAGTCGATCCGGTTACGGTCCAAAGCTGAATCGAATCCAGCGCGCCGACGGCCGGTAAGACCGAGGACCATATGAAAGCGATTGCCCCGATGGCAGCGAATACCAAGGTGCTCGAAACCAGTCGCATCGTCTGAGCATTGATCTGCGAAAGATCGGTCAACTCCGCAGGAACAGTGGCGTTGGCCGAGAGGACTACGCTCGATGCGTCGCTGTCGCGTCGACGGGCCTCCTCGAGTCGCTGACGAGCTTGCTGGACGATCAGAGTCCGTTTACGCAGCAGCAACCAACGGCAGATGATGCAATAGAGTAAAAGCAGGCCGATGAGTGTCATAAAGCTGGTGTGAAGATGCATCGACAAGCGTGTTGAGGTGTAGTGGTATCCCATCAAGCTCATCCCCAGTAAAACCAGCGGAGCGGCGCAAAGCCCCGTATACCAAACGAATCGCAAGCGATCGATCCAGCCCCCGGAATTGGCTTGTAGATACTCCCGGAGAACTCCGTACCGAGGGTGCAGAGTGTTGATCAGGAAAATCGAGCACATAAAGAGGAGTATCCCGAAAATCACTCGACCGAGTGCCTCCTCCGCCCTAAGTCCTGAATCGTTGACGACCATCGCGTAAAGTGCAACGCAGGGGACCGCCAAATCGATGAACCATCGCAATTGACGTCGCAAAACGGAGGTCGAGTGCTGCGACCACTGGAAATGATTTTCAGCCAGCCCCCCAGACCTTGCGATTTGCCGCAAGACTTCGAGTGGAAAGAAGTATCTGGCGCTCACCAAAAGTCCCCATCCAATCGCGGCTACAAACGGTTCGTCTTCGGAGATCGCTAATAGACGCCAACCGATCAGCAGATGCACGATCAGCAGCGGTGCAGCCAACAACAAGCACAACAGGATGGTTTGAAAGGTGGGTAGAAATGAAGTCGTCGTGGATTTACCCGCCAATGCCCCAGCTTTGGCTATTTGCTGGCGCATTTTTTTGGTGTAACCAGCCAGCAGGAGCACGGAGAGTATCCCAGCGACGTAGCCCCAGATGTGGTTCTTGAAATCCTCAACGATACGAAATGGGATCGCTCTCCAGCGAGATAAGTCAAAAAAACGCTGCGTTTGATCGACAACCGATTTCCAGTCCGCTAGTCCGAATGGATCGGTCGAACGGATCCAAAGTATGTTTTCATCGATGAACTTACGGTACTTGGTCACATGCTCGATCAGTGACTGATAAGCCACGGCGAGATTAAAAAGGGTCTCTGCAGCGTTGTTGGCATCGATCCGGAACTCGTCGACGATCCGCTGTTCGGTAGCCACCAGAAGCGTTTTTTTTTGTTCGTCAGAGAGGCCTTCGAACTCAGACACCAAAGCATCGTATTCGGCGGCCGTAGCCGTTGGGATCTGGTTGTCTTCATAAGTTCTCTTCAAATCATCCAGAGCCAAGATACGCGATTGAACTTGGATTATCTTCGATTGACAGTCTTCGAGTTCCCGATTCAATTGCTCGACTTTAGGTAGATCCTCGCGTTGTTTCTTCAGGACGTTCGCAACCAAGCTTTTCATTCGGGACAGGTTTAAGCTCGATTGGCTAGTCTCGGGGTTGGTCGTCGTATTCCCCAGCCTTTCAACCATCGTACGATAGCGTTCGCTTAGATATCGAAGACGGTTTCGGGCCTCCTCGAGCCGCGATCGATTCAGGGCTTGTTCGCTAATAAGTTGCCGCCAAGAAACGATTTGAGACTGCAAGTCGCTAACCTCCTTGGGATCTTTACTCCGGTCTGCGATCTTCAACTGCTTGCGCAAACGTTCGAGCAAGTCCGCATATTTACCGATCTGCGTTTCCCGGCGTTTCCCTAACTCCTCAGCGATTTCCTTGAGTTGACCTTGGTAGAATTTCTCCTCAGCGACATAGATATCTTTGCGCAAAGGAAGCAACTCGTTCTCAGCTTCGTAGGTTCGCTGCTCGAGTTCGACGCGCCGAAGGTGGGCACTGGTGGTAGCCAATTTAGCTCGAATCAGCAATTGGTTCGCTTCCCGCACTTTAGGGTCCGTCCCCTCGGGCACCGGAGCCACGAGTTCCTCGTTCAGTTTGGTGATCGCAGTCCTATTGTCGTTGATGAAACGCGGCAGTTCTTTCTTGCGAGCTTCACGCGCAGCGATCGATGTCTCGGTATCAGTTCTGTTCTTTGAGGCCGCTTGGAGCATCGCATTCGCATCGAGCTGGAAGGCCTGAAGGCGTTCGAGGTTGGACCACGTCAACGAGCCATCAAAGTAAACCGACTTGAATTCAGGCTTTTCTTTCCGCCGCTTCGCATCAGCCGTCGCACCCGAAGCGACCTCCAAGGCCGCTTGATAGTCTTTGATCGCCTTTTCCTCCTCAATTCTCTTTTTTACCTCCGCCAAAACCGCTTCATAAGTGGTTGTCAACGTTTGTTTAAGATTGGAATCAAGATCCGTGGCCACCTGCAATCGTTGCAATTGAGCCGCAACGGCTTCGAGCGAAATGGCGGCCGAGTCAGGGCTGGGCGGATTCGAGTTGGTCGGATTAGCCGATGGAACTTCCGGCGATTGCTCCTTGTTAACCGTGTCTTGATTCGGGCTTGCAACCTGGCGGCTTGCCATCAAGGCTTTGATGGTATTACGACGAGGTGCGGCACCCTCGGCTGTATCGGACACGACTACCTTTGACCGAGGTTCACTCTGAGCCACCGCGCATTGATCCGGGTTACCTGCCCACACCAGTAACGGTAAGAAATACACAACAAAACGAAAGATTTCTTGGCTACTCATAGCCAGCCAATGTAGTCGAATTCGAGACTTGACAACAAGACACGAATTGCCGGGCTTTGCTAGCAAACCTCACCCGGGAGCAACGATACTTAGAAGGCCAACTGCTAGATCTACCCTACGGTGCTGAGGGATTCTGCATAAGATTAGGCATCGGTCCCCTGATGAGCCCTCCACGGGTCCAGTCGCATTCCCACCCAGGGAATGCAAAAGAAGGGAAGGGATCCGGAGCGATCAAATCTTGGGACTCATAAATAATCTCAAACTGGCGATCGAGCCCGATTCGCCCCAAGCGAAATTTCTTGTAGAGGTGATGGGTCTTCGGATCGACTTTGATCCTCCCCCCCGGAGCATCAAACTCCAAACCCTTCTCCAGAACGTCCCGAATCTTTTTAGGATCCGACGATTTGGCTCGCTTGAAAGCCTCTTTCCAGACCATGACCTGCGTGTAAGCGGCCTCCATTGGATCATCAACCACGCGGTCCAAACCAAACGCTCTTTTGAATCGCTTGATAAAAGCTTTGCTACCAGGGGTGTCGAGCGACTGGAAATAACTCCAAGCAGCATAATGGCCATGGACGAACTCGGGAGGAATGCGACGAAGTTCGTCTTCCCCCACACTCGTTGCTAACACGGGGGTTGACTCAGGCCTGAAGCCTCCTTGATAGAATTGCTGATAAAAATACAGGTTGCTGTCTCCATTGATCGTGCTGAGGATCAAATCGGGTTTGGCAAGCTGAATTTTGTTGATCGTTTCTGAAAATTCCTGGCTACCAAGTGGCAGATAAACCTCCCCGACAACTTCAACCGATTTGGTTTCCAAGTATTTTTTAACAATGTAATTGGCGGTTCTAGGGAACACGTAATCCGATCCGATCAAAAAGATCTTCTTGCGCTGTCCGCCACTTTCGGAAAGAAACCAATCGAGTGCCGGCAGGATTTGCTGATTTGGCGTGCTTCCAAAGTAGAAAACATTTCGGTTGGACTCGAATCCCTCGTACTGCAGGGGGTAAAAGAGCAGCGGATTTCGATCGGGCTCTTTCCTTCCGTCCATAGGACTCTGCCGGAACAATTCGGTTGGATTCTCCAACTCATCGATCACCGCTTTGCGATGCAGACTGGTCCAACATCCGAAAATCACATCGACTTTTTCGATCTCGACCAGTTCGCGTACCCGACGTCGGAAAATGTCACTTCGAGAACGGCCATCTTTGACCACCGGTTCAAACTCAATACCAGGAAACTCGTCACTGGCATTGATCTCCTCGATGGCTAAGATCTCGCTGTGCCGAAGGGACATTTCGTTAAGCCCCATCGTGCCAGTTTGCGAATGCAGGACTCCAAGCTTGACAGTTTGTCGATCTTGATCTTTTCTGGTCAGCACATCGAGCGCCTTACCCAGAGGCTCGCAGCCAAGCGACCCTAGGATCAACCCAAGAAGAATCACAGCAGCGGATCTTGATTGCATCTGGGCTTACTCTTCCATCAAATGGGTCATAATGTCTTGGAAGGGGGCTGCGGAGATACTCAGTTCCCCCCGAAAAGGATTGTCCAGCGATGCGATCAGAAAAATCATCAAACCCATAAACGCCGAAAGGATTCCACCGAGAAACAAATGGTTGATGATCTTCATGTCGAACATCCAAATCAACGCGATGTTCATCAAAGCACCGATCAAAACCACAGACCACATCACTGCCGGGATCGAAGTAGTCACCGAGAAGAGCCTCATTCGGCGTGCTTCAAGATAGGCATTGAACTGACGAAGCGCTTCGGCATGAAGTATCTCCTGATTGGGTGTCTTGGGCTCAAAACGTATCAACTGCTCATGGAACGCGATCATTCGCGTGTTTCCCTCTTGCGGGACGATTCCTTTTTGCTGAGCAGGCCAAGCGTACTTGACCACGTAGCGGGTATAGTCTCGAAGCAGCCAGATCAAGTTCGTGCGATCCGGTTCAGGATAAGCGCTCACGTCCCGCGCTAGCGCCGAAAGGGCTGAAGCTTCTTTCGAGACAATCGTCTCGACGTTGCTGAAGTTCTGATAAGCAGCCACTGCCAGCAAACCCAAGAGCAGGCCGTAGAAAACCCCGAAACACGAGAGCATGTAGCCGATCAAGTCGTTGATGTCGGCACGCTTTCGAAGAAAGGCTCTGAGGATTGGACGAAGTACAATCGTTCCGATCCAACTAAAAGCGACGAAGGCACCCGTGATCATCACCGCTAGGGCGACGCTTGGGATGTCATAGATCCAATAAAACATGCTGAGGGTCCACACAAGTGAGTTCATGATGGTGGATTATGATTCCGCAAGCGGCCAATTTCCACCAAGAATCGACGTTCGACAAGTCGAACCGAGAAAAACAGGTAATTTCGCTTAGATCGACTCCCCGTCGGCTCGATAAGGAAGTTCCCAGATCTCGATTTTGGGTCCTAACCCCCTAAGAAACGGAGTGAGCAACTCTCGGTTTTGTATTGACGCAGCGTCGCAAGACGGCCGGACTTGGTTCAATACGACCGCCCGGAAATCAAGTCCCATGCTGATGGCTGCTCGGAGCGTCGAGAGGATTTGGTGGACACAGCCCAAGCGATTTTCGGCAACCAAAATCAACGGAAACCCCAATCGCTTGGCTAAATCCGCGTTGGTCATACTCCAAGTGATCGGGGAAAAGAGCCCCCCGGCCCCTTCGACAATCAAACAATCACAATCGTCCTTCCAAGCATCGGCTCCTCGGACAAGCAACTCCTGATCGACCAAAAGCCCCTCTGCTCTGGCAGCCAAAGGTGGTGCCAAGGGAGCCAAAAAACATTGGGGGTTGATTTGCTCTAAGCGAACATTCGCCCCCTGCTCTCCTAGCGAACGATGCAACTGCGAAGCGTCGCTGCGGTGATCCTCGCGAGGAAATCCGCTCGCTGCCGGTTTGTAGACGCCAACCCGATGCCCCTGCAGGATCCGTTCTCTTGCATACTGGCACACGAAATATGTCTTTCCAACTTCGGTATCTGTTCCGGTGACAAAAAAACCGTTCACAAACCACACTCCTGACAAACAAAACACAAGTGCTTTTTACCGATCTTGGTAATCAGCAACCAACGGACCAACTCCGAACCCGGGTCGGTGACCAAGTCCTTTTGCCATTGGACCAAGTCAACGTCGACATTTCTGCTCTTGAGCTCCCAGCGTTTGACCTTCTGCCCCCGAGTCATCGCACGCACTTTTTTGCGGTCCAGTGGCATCATCTCCAAGACCCGAAACCAACGCAGCATGGGATGCTCGATAGGGGAATTCGCAAGACAATACCCGAACTCGTTTCCTACTAGCCGCAGTTGTAGCCTATGTGCGATCGGAACAACACAATGGGCCGCCCTCAACGCTGGATCTTGATCGGCAATGAACGCCGGTGCCTCAATCTCGGATGGTTCCTGCACGATCCTCGAAAAGGGGTCTTCATGGTGCATCGACTGCACGTCGAAAAACTCGTGTACCCAACCGCTGGTTCGTCGATGCACACTGACCACTCGTTTGGCAGGCTCCCATCGAGGAACTCTCCAATAGAGTCGCTGCTGGCGAACCGATCCGTCTCGGGAAATCCATCGCCGCGTGTCAGGCGGGCCGCAGACTCCCCACTGAAAATCCCCATCTGGTTGGAATCCAGGTGCCGCCTTGATCGATGCACCTCGCACATGCTCAATCCGCTGAGCAATCTCTGACCAGCTCGGTTCAGTCGCATACAAATTCACCGTTCGGCCATCGACTCGTCGATCCGGATCGATGTGCAACCAATCAGAACGCGAAATCAGGGTTCGTTCAAACGAGGCCCTCTGTACTTCTAAAGCAACTCCGTTGTTAGCCGCATTGAGTTCCGTCAGCAGACAAGCAACCTCGGATGAATCGACCGCAAGGATGCGTCCCCTGGAAAGGTTGCATTGCGATAGTTGTTTGGCGATCGCGATGGCATCGACCCCGGCACCGCAGCAAGCATCGACGACATACGCGTCTTGGGGGAAATCTCTCGCCGTGTCTTCGGCGGTCAGCTGATCCGAAGCTTGCTCGAGAAGGGTTTTGGTCCAGAACCAATTCCATGGGTCGGAAACTTTACGTCTCGCGGCCCCAATTGCAAACTCCACTTGAACCTGCAATTGCTGGATCTGACTGCGACGGAGCCCAAGTCTAACCAAAGCAGCAGGCGAGAATGCTTCCGCATCCCTGCACAGAGCCCACGCCTCGGCAGCTTGTGCCGAGGCCAACCATTGAAAGTCGCCAGGATCATTCACGGAGGAGCACCGGATTTGCAATCCGTCGCTGAGCTACCCTTGGTTTACTACTCTTCTACCGCGGGAGCATCGGTGGGTGGATTGGGTACTTCGCTTTCATCGACACTCGAAGCCTGCTTGGGAGCTTGATTCAGCAGAGGGTAGTTCTGTTGTTCTGAGGCAGCAGCACCTCGGTTGACCAAGTCCTCGAGAGCTTCCTTGCGATAGGAAACTTCGGATTCTTGGAAGATCCTAAAGCCGGTACCAGCTGGGATCAAGTGTCCGAGAATAACGTTCTCCTTAAGGCCTACGAGTCGGTCCACCTTGCCAGCAAGTGCCGCCTCGGTCAGAACCTTTGTGGTCTCTTGGAAGCTAGCCGCCGAGATAAAGCTATTGCTTTGAACTGCCGCTTTGGTGATCCCCAGCAACTGAACTTCGGCATGTGCAGGCTTGGGCTTCTTGCCCTTGGCCCCCTTGCCTCCGAGTCCTTCGCTCTGAGCATTTGCCGTATCGAATTCATCTTTGGTGACAATTGCACCGAGTGCGAATTGGGTATCTCCCGGATCGGTCACCTTCATGCACTTGGCAATGTGATCGTTGTGCTTCTTGAAGTCGAAACGATCCATGACCAAGCCTGCTAGGAGGCTGGTATCTCCTGGATTGGTGATCTTCACCTTTCGAAGCATTCGGGCGATGATGATCTCGACGTGCTTGTCGTTGATCTCCACACGCTGCGAGCGATAGACCTGTTGGATTTCATGCAGCAGATACTGTTGCACGGCTTCTTCGCCACTGACTCGCAAGATATCGTGCGGAACTAGCGGCCCTTCGACCAACGCCTGACCTGCCTTGACGATGTCGCCAGAGTGGACCAAGAACCGCTTGCCGGGTGGAACTAGGTGTTCTACTTCCTCACCGCTGTCGCTCTTGACGAGGATCGATCGCTTTCCTCGTTTTCGATCCTTGGAAATCTCAACGGTTCCATCGATCTCTGCAACCACCGCTGGGTCTTTGGGCTTGCGTGCTTCAAAGATTTCGGTGACTCGAGGCAGACCCCCGGTGATGTCCTTAACGCCGGTTGCCTCTCGGGGCATTTCAGCCAATTCCGTACCGGCGTTGACCTTCTTGCCTTCGGTCACATTGATCACCGCCTTATCCGGCAGGTAGTGCACATCGACCGCTTTACCATCGGCATCTTCGATGACGATCTGCGGGTGGAACTTGCCGCGAGAGTCCATGATACTTCGGCGAATGTTTCCACTTGGATCCTTCTCAATTTTCATCGTGTCACCTTCGGCGATATCGACGAAGCTGACCTTACCACCAACGGTTGCCAAAATCGGAATTTTGTGCGGGTTCCATTCGCAGAGCACCTGACCCTTGGGGATCTCTTGATCTTCGGCGACCAAGAGCCGAGCACCGACGGGAACTTCGTATCGTTCAAGTTCGCGTCCACGAGCATCGACCACGGCCAGCTCGCAGTTTCGCGTCAGCACTACATCTTCGCCGTTATCATTGCGTACGAAACGCATCTTGATGTACTTGACGATACCACCCTTCTTGGACTTGATATCGCTCTCCTCAACCGTTGTACCTGCAGCACCACCGATGTGGAACGTACGCATAGTAAGCTGCGTTCCTGGCTCACCGATACTCTGTGCAGCGATGATCCCGACGGCCATTCCTTCTTCGACCAACGCACCGGTACTCATGTCCATCCCATAGCAGCAACGGCAAACACCCAAGGGTGCGTCGCAAGTCATCGGCGAACGGACTTGGATCTTCTCCAACCCCATCTCTTCGATTTTGCGAGCTACGTTGCGACTGATCATCTGATTTTCTTCGACGATCGTCTCCGAAGTAATCAAGTTGACGATATTTTGTCGGCTAACACGGCCAGTAATCGATTCGGTCAGTCGAACTTCGACCTTCTCGCCTCGGTAGATAACCCCCTTGGTAATCCCCTTGGTCGTTCCGCAGTCGTGAAGTGTGATCACCACGTTCTGAGCCACGTCGGCAAGTTTTCGGGTCAAGTAACCGGAGTCAGCGGTCTTGAGCGCCGTATCGGCCAAGCCCTTTCGGGCACCGTGTGTCGAACTGAAATACTCAAGTACCGAGAGGCCTTCTCGGAAGTTCGACTTGATCGGCGTTTCGATGATTTCACCTGTCGGCTTAGCCATCAAGCCACGCATACCTGCCAACTGTCGAATCTGTTCGATACCACCCCGGGCTCCCGAGGATGCCATCAAGAACACCGGATTGACATACCAGTTTCCACGGTGCTGGTCGGTCTCCATAGCTGCAAGCATGTCTTTGGTGATCGCTTCGCGTGCAGCAGTCCAAGCGTCGAGAACTTGGTTGTATCGTTCCTGGGCAGTCATCACACCCTTGAGGTAGTTCTTTTGGAACGTCATCACCTTCTTGTCGGCGTCGGAAATGTGCCGCGACTTGGTCTCGGGAGTCACAAGATCGTCGGCACCGAAGGACAAACCGCTGTGGGTCGACTCTCGGAAGCCTAGCTGATTCATATCGTCCAGGAGCTTGATCGTCGCCCGGCGTCCGAGGAGCTGATAGCAATCGCTGATAACCATCGCCAAGTCGCTCGAACGAAGCGATTGATTGTAAAAGTCCATGCCTTCAGGCAGGATTGAATTGAACAGAATCCTACCGAAGGTCGTCTCGACAATCCGTCCACCGGGCGATGCCGGATCATCGTTCTTAAGCTTTCGCCCCTTGGGCAATCGCACTTTGATCTTCGCATGCAAGGCGATCTTGCCGATGCTATAAGCGTAATCGGCTTCCATAGGATTGGAAAAGACCATGCCTTCGCCCTTCTGATCCGCAAGCATGATCGTGATGTAGTTGCAACCCATCACCGTGTCCTGGGAAGGACTCATAATTGGCTTGCCGTTGCTCGGAGCGAAGATATTGTGCGTGCTCATCATCAACGTATGAGCCTCGACCTGTGCCTCGATCGAAAGAGGCAAGTGAACTGCCATCTGGTCTCCGTCAAAGTCCGCGTTAAAGCCTTTGCAGACCAGCGGGTGCAAGTGGATTGCGTTGCCTTCGACGAGTGTCGGCTCGAAAGCTTGGATCCCCATCCGGTGAAGCGTTGGTGCTCGATTGAGCAGTACCGGGTGATTGCGGATGACTTGTTCTAGGATATCCCAAACCTCGTCGTCCTTGCGTTCCAGCATCTTCTTGGCCGACTTGATGGTGTCGGCATGTCCAAGATCCTTGAGTTTGCGAATGATGAATGGTTGATAGAGTTCCAAAGCGATCTTCTTCGGAAGACCGCACTGATGCAATCGCAATCGAGGCCCAACCACGATGACGGAACGGGCAGAATAATCCACACGCTTACCGAGCAGGTTTTCACGGAATCGCCCCTGCTTGCCCTTGATCATGTCGGTCAAGGATTTCAGGGGACGGTTGCTGCTACCCAACACCGGTCGCTTGCATCGACCGTTATCGAACAGAGCGTCGACCGATTGCTGCAGCATCCGCTTTTCATTCCGAATGATAACTTCCGGTGCATTCAAATCGACCAGCTTGCGCAATCGATTGTTTCGGTTGATGATCCGACGGTACAAATCATTCAGGTCCGACGTGGCAAAGTTGCCGCTGTCGAGCAACACCAACGGTCGCAAATCGGGTGGGATCACTGGGATCACATCGAGGATCATCCACTCGGGTCGATTTTCACTATCTCGGATCGACTCTACCAACTTCAGTCGGTTGATGAGTTCCTTCTTGCGCTGCTTGCTACTGGTCTCATGCAACTCGGTACGAAGTTCCTCGGAAAGCTTGATCAAGTCGAGGTTTTGAAGCAATTTACGAACCGCTTCGGCACCCATGTCGGCTTCGAAAGCGTCGCCGTACTGGGCTCGTGCAGCCCGATACTCGTCTTCGGTCAGCAGTTGCTGCGCTTCGAGTTCGGTCGTACCTGGGTTGATCACCACATAATCTTGAAAATAGATCACCTTCTCTAGACTAGTGGTCTTCATTTCCAAGAGGTTGCCTAAGCGACTAGGCATCGCTTTGAAGAACCAAATGTGAGCCACCGGTGCGGCCAATTCGATATGACCCATACGCTTGCGTCGAACACGCGAGTGCGTCACCTTGACCCCACAGCGGTCACAGATCATCCCCTTGTACTTCATCCCGCGGTACTTGCCGCAAGCACACTCCCAGTCCTTCTCTGGACCAAAGATCCGCTCACAGAAAAGCCCGTCTTTCTCGGGACGATAGGTTCGGTAATTGATCGTCTCAGGCTTCTTGACTTCACCGAACGACCAAGACCGAATGTCCTGAGGCCGAGCAAGCGAAATCTTGACCGAAGTGTAGTCGTTGACGCGATCGTAGGTGGCTTCGGAAACAGTACCCATGTAAGGAGTGCTCCAGGGATCGAAAATCTAAAAGTTTGCGGATAGGTAATGGTTGTTCGTTGGGCTTGTCAGTCGCTTTAGAGCCGACGTTTTTCAAGTCGCATGTTGAGTGCCAAGCCTCGAATCTCGTTGGTCAAAACGTCGAAGCTAGCCGGTGTGCCAGATTCGAGCGTGTTTTCTCCCTTGACCATCGATTCGTA
>JBJTAQ010000853.1:0-1452 GCA_046090945.1 Pirellula sp. | reverse complement strand
GCTGGGGCGTCTCGGTAGTCGCCCGTTGCCCGTGAGAATATGGTAGTAACTCGTCTCCTGAAAACCATCGCCTCGGAGTCCATCGATCCAACCGCACTCATCGTACAACTCGAGTCGTTCGACGAGTGATGGGCTCATCGCAACGGCTCTTGCGTCCCGCCAAAAATCCTCCTCCCTTCGTGACAACGCGTAGTGCAATTGCACAAAGTCCTTGATTTGATCGTAAAGATCAGCCATGCGTCGGTTATAAGCATTCCGCAAGGCGTCGTTGCTGCGACGATCTGGAAGCAGTTCCAGCAGCAGTTCAATTGCAATTTGCGTCAGATGAATCCCTGTCGATTCGAGCGGTTCAATAAAACCTGATGCAAGTCCGATGGCGACCACGTTCCCCTTCCAAAACTCATCGAGTCTTCCAACACGTAGTTTGAGGAACAGCGGCTCGTGGTTCTTCTCTGAATCCGTACCATCATTGGAGATCGCCAATTGCAGTCGCTCGCAGGCCGCTTGATCGTCCAAATGACGGCTCGAATAGACGTATCCAAAACCAGTCCGACTGCAAAGCGGGATGTGCCAGTACCATCCAGCCTCGAGCGCCGTTGCACGCGTATAAGGCGGTGGCTGGCGACTCGGCGAGGTTCGGATCGCAACCGCTCGATCGCAAAGCAACTCTTGCCCCCAATCGATAAAACTCACCCCAAGGAACTTTTGAATCAATTCAGATTGAAACCCTGTGCAGTCGACGAATAGCTCGGCAGGGACGTTCAATCCGGAGGCGAGCCGCAACTGGGCGATCCCCCCGCGTCCGTTGGGACTGAACCCTTCGACGGTGTCGCTGATAAACTCAACCCCATGCGATACGGCATAGGCCTGAAGCCAATCGGCAAATCGCATCGCATCCATGTGAAACGCATAGGATTGCGTCTGGGATATGGGGGACATGCCACCAAACAGATGAGGGCTTTTGGATGCGAGCGAAGCGGCCCAGTGAAGCGAATAAGAATGATAGGGCCGAAGCACCCTTTTTTGAGCCCTCTCGGCAAACCAATAATGAAACAAATCCTGACCGTCAATCCGTGCTCCACACACTCCAAAAGGATGCCAATAGTCACGGTCGATCTGCAACCAATCGCTGAATTGGATGCCAAGTTTGAACGTGGCATCGCATGCCATCATGAAATCGTTCTCGGAGACTCCTAGGTTGCCAAGCAAACGGTGAATCGACGGAATCGTCGCCTCACCAACACCGATTCCCCGTTTGCCAGGTGGCTCGATAACCGTCACCTTGACACCAAGATGGGAAAAGCATCGGCCTAACAGCGCCGCGGCCATCCAACCCGTCGCACCACCGCCGACCACAGCTATCCGCCTCGGTAGATCGCCCTCGAAATTCATGGTCGCCATGGATTACTTCAACTTTAGATAAAACACCAAACTTACAAACTTGAGCTACAA
>JBJTAQ010000852.1:0-1357 GCA_046090945.1 Pirellula sp. | reverse complement strand
CCAAAAGCTCGGCTGAACCACTCCCCCCGAAAAAAAGCTGGGTCATGGAAATACCAAGCGTGAGCATACTCGTGGCGAATCGTATCGCAGAGAGTCAGCCCAGGTTTACGCGGTTGGTGGGGTAAGTCTCTAGGGAGGTAGATCACACCGGGGCGGTAACCCCATTTGGCGTAATGACCGACTTGCTCAAAAACATACCCTCGCTCACCAACACTTTTGTCTCCAGAAATGATCAATTCGACGACGTCTAGGTACAGACCGTCGGCCAACAACCCGACTTGGGCAAGTTCATGGCGGACTTGGTTGTAAGCTCGATCGACATTAGCCATAGCAGGGATACGAATTACGGGTAAGAGAATGCATCCCTGCCTAAGTTGACTGTTAGCTAGTCTGCTTGAACCCCCAGTCCTGATCAACAGACAATCCTAGAAAATCCTCCCCCCCCTCGGCAGGGGGGATGACAATCGGTGAGATTGCCTCATGCAACCCTCGGCCTGATTATTCGGTCCAAGCAGCCCAATCGGCCAGTATCCGACCGCAATCAGATGACCTTAACTCTTTTACAATATTGGCTTTACGATCAAAAAAAGCACACCCGTGCGCGGGGACAGACCCCGCGCACGACGCGATCCGATCCGAAATCCGATCGGGGACAGACCCCGCGCTGCGGCCAAAGCCTGCATAAGTTTTTTTACATCTACTTGCAATGTTAGTTGATAAACCGATAGAATACCGGGCTTGGATAGGAGGATTTTGCTAACCCTCCCCCCTCCGGAATCGCTTTCGACCGCCCCCTTTTTTTCCAACGAGTTGGCTGTGAACATTCGTTTCTTAAGTATCCGAACTTCCATGATTCCCGCTGCGTGCAAGCGGTCGAGGCATCGGTTTTCGGCGATCGTGCTTTTCGCGGCTTGTTCGGTTTTGTTTCCCAACCGACTTATTGCCGACTCTTCGGACGGCAAGGGGTTGACCAAGGCTGCGAGTTGGAATTGGTCAAGCGGCCAGTCATGGTCCGAGCGACTTTTGAGTTGGATCGAAGCAAGCGCCCCGAATGACACGAAGTCCAGTTCGAAGGAATCCGCGATGAAAATCGTCGGACTTCGGGGGATTGAGCTTCACGAGGGTATTTTGAGGATTGCCTCCCAGATTGACCCGAGTATCGGCGATTTCCTTCTCGCCCTGGAACAGCCTTGGTCCTCGGAAACCTATCAGAAACTCGACGCGCAGCTTAGTTCCTTGATCGCAAATGGGGCGATTCCAAGTTGGATCAAACCTGATCTGCAATTGGCTTTTTGCCGTTCACTGATCCAGAACCAGTGGATCGATGAAGCTTGGGGACGCCTTCAGAATCTGGAGT
>JBJTAQ010000851.1:0-3696 GCA_046090945.1 Pirellula sp. | reverse complement strand
TCCGAACTCAAAGAACCACTGCTGATGAAACTCGGCACACTCCAACTCTCCTCGCTGTCGATGTCCCAACGATTGGATCTCGTCCGAACCGCTCAACTCATCCTGATTCGGTTGGGCCAAGTCGATGACTCGCTGCGTGATTCGTTGCTCGGTGCCATCGAACCGCTGTTCCCATCGGGAGACGACCTGATGGATCGCGAGCTGGTTATCCTTTTGACCTACTTGCAATCTCCAGTGCTTGCGAAAAAGGCTCTTCCACTGCTCTCCAAAGAGCGTAAAAAGACCGAAGCCGACTATGCAGATATTCTGCAACGCAACAAAGGCTACGGCGGCCCAATCGCTGCGATGCTCGAAAACCAACCCGATCTGCAACAGTTTCATATGGCCTTTTCGCTCAGAAACCTCAAGGAAGGCTGGAACATGGAAGATCGCAAGGCGTTCTTCCAGTGGTTTGAAAAAGCTCAAACCTGGAAAGGTGGCAATAGCTACCAGAAATTCCTCATCAATGCGGCTAACGATGCTTACGCGCTCTCGAACGATCAGGAGCGTTTCGTCCTCGAAGCCTTGGGGGTGCGAAAGCCAGCGCCGATTCCGAAGAAACTGCCCGAGCCCAAGGGGCCAGGCAAGGTGTACACAACCGAATCGCTCGCCAAAATGGCTTCGGAAAAAATGAAAGGTAGAAACTTCGAAAACGGCAAGAATATGTATGCCGCTGCCCGATGTGTGATCTGCCATCGCTTCGGCGGTGACGGAGGTGCCACTGGCCCAGACTTGACCCAAGCTGCCGGACGATTCGCAGTTACCGATCTGATCGATGCGATCGTGCGCCCCAGCCAAGTCATCTCGGATCAATACAAAACCATGGTCCTGCAAATGGATGACGGTACCGTTCACACCGGTCGTATCGTCAACGATGTCGGTGGCAAAGTCACCATCGTTGTCGATCCTGAGGATGCAACCAAAACCGTGACGGTAGATCGCAAGGACATCGAGCAAGAAAAGACATCGGCCACGTCGCTAATGCCTGCCGAACTCATGGACAAACTCAATGAAGACGAGGCCCTCGACTTGATCGCTTTTCTGCTCTCGCGAGGCAATCCCAACGCACCGATGTTTCAGTCCAAATAGCTCCAGGTTACCTCGTAAAGTATTCGATCGATGACTGACAAACAAGAGTTTCGAGTCCTGCTCCAAAAGGAACAACTCGTATTTTCATCCGCTCACTTCATCACCTTCGCAGGCGATATCTGCGAGTGCCTGCATGGGCACAACTACGGACTCCGAGCCGAAGTGGGCGGTGCATTGGATGAGAACCGCTACGTCATCGATTTTATCGCTTTTCGAGACTCCCTAGCTGAATTGGTCAGGCAGCTCGATCACCACATGCTCATCGCTATGCATCATCCAATGATCCTTGTCGATGTCCAAGAGCATGAAGTCGTCTTGAGGTTTCGGCAAAAACGATGGGTCTTTCCCAAGGAGGATTGCATGCTCATGCCGATCGTCAATACAACCGCCGAGGAAATCGCCGGCTGGGTCGCAAGCCAGATGAGAGCGAAACTTTATCCCAAGATAGAAGATCGTTTGCAGTGGATCGAAATCGGCGTCGACGAAAACAATGGCCAGTGGGGCTATTGCCGACTCCCTTGGAAGCTACCGTAACCGTCCGGATGATTTGACACACCATGGTCGCCGTCGAGCAGTATCTTAAACCTGAGCTCGCTTCGCAAATCAAACGATTGGACCTGCGCGCACAGCTCGTTGTCAAAGGCTTCCTGCAGGGGCTTCATGCCAGCCCATACCATGGTTTCTCTGTGGAGTTCAGCGAGCACCGCCGCTACTCCCATGGGGATGATCCAAAGGACATCGACTGGCTGGCTTATGCAAAGACCGATCGATACTATGTGAAAAAATTCGAATCGGAGACCAATCTTACCGGCTACATCATGATGGATACCAGCCGCTCGATGGCTTATACCTATCGCCAGCAGCTCACGAAATTCGATTACTGCATCTGCCTAGCAGCCGCACTGTCCTACCTGATGCTCATGCAACAGGATCCTGTCGGTTTGGTTACGTTCGACCAGAAAATTAAAGCGAGCATCTACCCGAGGTCGCGGCGCAGTCAATTTGCGGCAATCCTCAGCCAGCTTGTAAAGCTTAAAACCACAGGGATAACAGAACTTCGAGCACCCATCGAACAGATGATGGCAATGCTCAATCATCGGTCCCTCATCATGCTAATGAGCGATCTGCTGACCGAATCCGAAACCTCGATCGACGCCATTCGGATGCTCAAGCATGCCGGACACGATGTGATCGTCTTTCATGTGCTCGACGAAGCCGAGGTGTACTTTCCTTTCCAAGGACTCGTGGAACTGGTCGAACCCGAGACCGATCAACGCATTTCCATCAATGCCGACGATATAGGTCAGGAGTATCGGGATAACATAAGAAACTTTCGCGAAGAGATGAAAGCCGCTTGCAGTCAATCTCGCATCGACTACGTTCCGCTCGATACAAGTGTCCCCTACGACAAAGCGTTGATGGAGTATCTGATTAGCCGAAGGAATCGTTTCTGAAAGGAAACTGCGAGCTCGATGACCTTCCTTCACGTCTCTTTGCTACTCGGATCCCTGGCGGCATTTGCCCCGATCTTGTTCCACATGCTCGGACGCAGGCAGCCGAAAACCATCGAGTTTCCGGCCATCCGATTTGTGAAAAAAACAGCGGTCGAAGCCCAACGCGGTTGGTCTGTCAAACGGTGGATCCTGCTGGCGCTCCGTGTCCTGATGGTGTTGCTCCTTGCCGCTGCTCTAGCCGCGCCACGAGTAGCGACGGGACTATTCGCCAATAGCCTCCTGGCAGGGCTCCTCAGCCTGCTTGCGATACTCAGTTCGCTCGCTGCGATTGTACTCTGGGGACGAAAACGCGGGATCGTCGCCATCTCCGTTCCCTTGGCAACCGCCTTGGCTCTTTGGGCCGCCGCCGGCTACTTTGGATGGGCTGTACTCAGAAAGTCCAACGATTCGCCCCTGGTCAATAACCAAGGTCCGGTCTGCGCTGCGATCGTGGTCGATACCTCGCCAACCATGGGCTACAAGTACCTGAACCACTCCCGTCTCGAAGACGCCAAAGAGATGGCCAGTTGGCTCATGGATCGATTCCCTGTAGGAAGTGAAATCGCGATTCTCGGCAACGACTCCGGCGGCCGAATCAATCAGGATCGATTGTCGGCTCAACGGCAACTCGATCGCATAGCCGTCGACGGCAAAGCCTGTGATCTTGTCGACCGCATCACCATCGCAACGGAAACCGTGCGAAAAAGCAAACTGGAACGCCGCGAGGTGTACGTTTTGACGGACCTGCGCAAAAACTCTTGGCGCAATGCGGAGAACACCGACCTTGCCCCGTTGATCACAGGCGAATCCCCGAATGCTACCGCAGATAATCCCGCGACGGAAAAACAGCCAAAGGTGCTGCTGCAAATCATTGATTTAGGTGTCCCTGAAAAAGAGGTTCGCAACTGGTCTCTTGAAAATTTACGGCTGTCCTCCGAAAGCGTTGTGCCAGGTGGCAGTGTCACCCTGCAAGCCGATTTGAAGGCCCTCGAAGGGGACATCAAAGAACAGTTGATGGTTGAACTGGCCGCCGAAGCGGTCGAAAAGAAATCCACGACCATCAGAGATGCTCAAT
>JBJTAQ010000850.1:0-2350 GCA_046090945.1 Pirellula sp. | reverse complement strand
CCCAGGAAATCTGCTGTGTTCGATTCGACGATTGGCCGCTGGCAGTCCAAAGACCCGAAGAGCTTCGATGCTGGGGATACGAATCTGTATCGCTTCGTGGGCAACCATCCGAGTTACGCGACGGATCCTAGTGGGTTGGAGACGAAGGATGGACATACAATTACGCGGATCGGCCACCACGTCGTTCCAGCTTCACTTTGGCGAGAGTTTGGGTTTGATCCTGTTGCTACCAGTGTTTGGGATAGGGAAGACAATCGCGTTGGGAGACAATTTGCGGGCGTCGCTGACGAGAGTCATACGTACTTCGCTCATGGATCGAGCGGATACAACGGTCACGTAAGAGTTGAGCTTAGTAATGAACTTGCAAAGTACATGAAGAAGAACAAGATCACCGATGGTAAGCTGACCGTCGAGCAGCAACGTGTGTTTGCTGAAGACTTTGCAAACCACATTAAGTACAATACGAGTAACGAGTTCATCAAAGGTTTCAACAAGTCAATCGACAAGAGAGGAAGATCTGGCTTGTATGATTGGTATGAGAAATCCGGCAAAAATCTTGATGAGCCGATTGAACTTTCAGCTCTTACTATTGTAAAGGGCGTTGCGAAATCAAGCTTGTTGAAGTCTGCTGGGAAGGCAATCGTGAAAAAGGGAGTCAAGTATGCGCTTGCCCCATTGTTTGCAACGTGGGCCTACAACGAAGCAAGAGCAAATGGCGCGAGCCCAGAAGACGCTGCGGGGCTTGCTGCATATGAGGTCTGGGCACCACCAGGGATGTCTAAATCCGATCTCGATGCGATGGAAAAGCGTTATCGCGATACTGTTGAGAATGCTGCGAAACTTGGCAGAGGAATTGGAAACCCAGAGGACTTTGAAGGGACGATTCTAGGACCTGGTTTCGTGCGTGGAAGGCAAACTCGAGAGTATTGGTATCGTGAGCTTGGCATTGATAACTGCGACCTCAATATCTATGGAGATCTTCGTGGGAAATAGTCGTTCTGGGTGGATGATCCGGACTGGTTCGCGAGGTCGTATGGGATTGAACAGCCTCGCCGGAGAGCAGATAGTTCCACATGAATTCGATTGGACAATATCTGGTTACTGCTTGGCGTCTTGTTCACGTGGCGATCAATTGGTCATCGTAGATTCGAGGGGAGCAGTCCTACGAAGATTAGATGGCGTCGAGTGTTATTCTTCTGTCTCCGATGGAATGCTTAGTGTTTCAAACACTTCGACTGACGAGGACGGATACGTGTCGGTCGATTCCAGCAAGCAAGATATCTGGAATAACTTTCGTACAGGTCGTAGTTTTCATCGAGGCGTCGCAGCGGTAGAACAGTACGTTGGGTATCGAAAGACCGCATGGGGATTGATCGACAAGTCAGGAGGGTTCTCGATTTTGCCAAGCTACTCTGGGATGGGAGACTTTACAGATCCATGCGATGTTGGCCCCTTCAGTCCAATGATTGAATCGATTCGGGAAGACAAGATTTGGGGGCTCGTGAACAGAAGTGGGGAGATTGTAGTTCCACCAAGTTGGTCCGCGATATCTGAGAGTTTCTACGAAGGTCTGTTGGTAGTGCAATTGCCCGGCCAAGCGCAAGGTGGAGGATGGGGGCTTGTTGATCCAACGGGGCATTGGTCGTTGATGCCCGTTTGGGATAGGTTAAGCGAACATGTGAGTGAGCGATCAATTGGGGCTAAAGCGAACGGGAAATGGGGCGTCATTGACCTGAGCGGTAAATGGATGATTGAGCCTAAATTCGATTTCTGTGCAGCATTCCATGATGGAGTAGCAAGGGCGTCCGCCAAGGACACGAAGGGTTTATTGAAGACTGGCTATATGGATCCGAGTGGTAAGTGGGTCATCGAACCAAAGTACGATGATTGTGGGGACTTTCGCTTTGGGCTAGCTGAGGTACAAATCTACAACGAACAAACCGGCAGTTTTCGAAGCGGCTATGTTGATATAGAGGGAAACGAGTATTGGGAAGGCAGTTGAATTTCTGCCCTGCTCCAAGCCACAACATTCGGCACTTTTGTGTGCGAGAACTCGGCGCTATGAGCAAGATTAATCTTGCACTGGCGAATTGAGTCAGCAAGTAGCACGGGTCGATACGTTTATGGCTGATTTACTCGATACTTGGTGCTCTATTCTTGTCCGATCTGACCGCAGAAATGGCCATTTTGCGGCCATTGCGCGGACGTGGTGACAGTTGTCGTTTGGACGCTAGACAGCGTGCGTCTGAGGAGCATCGCAAAACATTTGACGGCGAGCCTGCATGCATGCTACATTCCTATCTGCGGCAACTCCATCTTCCAATCCGTCCCCAGGAAATCTGCTGTGTTC
>JBJTAQ010000849.1:0-2018 GCA_046090945.1 Pirellula sp. | reverse complement strand
ATTCCTGCCCCTTCCTCCGGACGATCCGGCTAGAAGAAGACCGGACATTGCGCTAGCTCGGTCAAAACTCGATTGGCAGCCAAGCACCCCTCTACGCGATGGCTTGATCAAAACGATCGATTGGTTCCGGTCGATCGATTTGGATTCCTACATCCCTCCGACTCCCAATTACCACTGATCGGACTCTTACGGATCAACTTATGAGCAACTATTCGATGCCCTTGCCACGGGTCGACTCGTGGACCATCAAAAACACCACGCTGGTGTTTCGTAAGACGCCAATGATTATGGGTATCTTGAACATCACCCCGGATAGTTTCTCCGACGGCGGGAATTTTTATACCGTTCAATCAGCGGTGGATCGGGCAAAACAGATGGAGGATGCCGGTGCCGACATCCTAGACATCGGTGGCGAAAGCACTCGCCCTTACAGTCAGCCAGTTAGCCCGCAGGACGAACTCGATCGCGTCGTCCCGGTACTTGAACGACTGCAAAAATCCATCAATATCCCGATCTCAATCGACACAACCAAGTCGGTCGTTGCCAGGGCAGCGATTCAATTAGGGGCCCAAATCATCAATGACATTTCGGGCCTTGAAGCAGATGAGCAAATGATCGAGGTTGCCAGGGACTCTCGAGCCGGTGTCTGTGCCATGCATCGTCAGGGAACGCCACAGACCATGCAAGATAACCCGAGTTACGAGAACTGTACGGTCGAAATCCTAGAGTACCTCAAACTGCGAGACACACAGCTTCGCAACTCCGGTATCCCACCCGAACGCATCTGCTTGGACCCAGGGATCGGATTCGGAAAACTGCATGAACACAACATCGAATTGATACGCAACGTGGGAGTGTTTCACCAATTGGCTAGGCCGATCTTGGTCGGGCATTCTCGCAAGGGTTTCGTCGGCAAAATCCTTGGTAGCAAGGAAGTAGCTCGGGATTACGGAACCCTCGGGGTGTCCTTTGCCCTGCATTTGCAAGGTGTTCAAATCCTGCGAGTGCACGATGTCGCAGGGCATGTCCAAGCCTTCCGTTTGCTAGAAGTTTGCTGAGGCCATTGTTGCTAGCATAGACTGAGGGTTTTTCCCTTGTTTTTCGCGGTTCGCATGGTATTGGACTGGAGAGGAGTTGCCGGGGTTTTCTAGACTCCCGGCCAACCGATCGGTTGCAGGTAGGATGCCTGAAAACGATCGAAGCCTCCTCGAAAGACATCAAAGCATGGATGCGAAGCGATCTTGCTGGGCTCTAGGCCTAGCCTGTTTGTGTTGGGGACTTGGTACCAGCGCCATGGCACTAGGTCAACACACGTCGGCCCCTGTTTTGGGCCAACGATTCATGGTGGAAACGCGTCATTTTCGGGTCATGAGCCAGGACCCAGAGTTTGCCAAGCAAGTAGCTGCGATGGCCGAGGCTTATCGAAATCACTTGGCAATGCATTGGCTTGGACGGGAATTGCCTGATTGGACCGAAAAGATCCCTTTGATGGTCAATACCAGCCCGAATCTGCCCGCCAGCGGCGAAACGAAATACACGCTTGTCGGTGGCGGCATTCGATCGATTCAGATGGTTGTCAGTGGAACCAAAGAGCGGATTCTCGACAGCGTTCTGCCCCACGAAATGACCCATACGGTCTTGGCGACTCACTTTGCGGCAAGTGGCAAGCCGGTGCCGAGGTGGGCCGACGAAGGGGCTTGTACGACCGTCGAACACCAGAGCGAGCGTAGCAAGCACGATGTGATGTTGGTCAAGTTTCTCACAGAAAATCGTGGGATTCCTTTCCGACAACTCTTTGCGATGCGTGAGTATCCTGCCGACATGATGCCTCTGTATGCACAGGGCTACAGCCTGTGTGCATTTCTGATCGCTCAATCTGGCCCTCGAAAGTTCGTGGAATTCATCGAGCGTGGTATGCAAACCGAGGATTGGGTCCAAGCGGTCCGTAGTGTCTACGGGTATCCGAAGCTCGGAGACCTGCAGACTGCCTGGAACGCTTGGGTGTATGACGGTGGTGG
>JBJTAQ010000848.1:0-2749 GCA_046090945.1 Pirellula sp. | reverse complement strand
GTCTCCATTGACGCCTACTACATTGTTTTTTGCATCGTTTTGAATAGCAACTCCAACACTACCGTTGGAGATCGCCGCGGTACCCGACGCATTCGTGCCGATAAAGTTACCGCTGATAGTGGTATCGTCGGCAAAAACTGTGATTCCGTGGACATCGTTTCCAGAGATTACGTTCCTCTCCAAGGTATCACTGATCGAGTCGCCATTGGTCCCGATTCGAGTTCCTTGGGGACCTTTATCGATAAAGATATTGGCAAATCCACCATTCTTCAGCTTGGAATTACCAGAGGAATTGATGCCGATCCAGTTGCCGGCGATGATATTGTTATTCGTCCCGGAATGCGTTATGTAGATTGCATGGTTGTTGTTGCCCGAGATCAGATTCCCTTCGACCGCGTCTCCTTGGCCATCTCCATTGGTCCCAATAATGTTGTTCGATGCTGCGCCGTAGAATTCGAAACCAAAAGTCTGATTTGGAATTGCTAGGGTACCTGTCGGATCGGTGCCGACGTAATTGCCACTGACCTGATTGCTCGAGGAAGAATCGATAATGCTGAAACCGTGCTGTAAATTGCCCGATACGATATTTCGCTCAACCGTATCGTAGAGCCCGTCCCCGTTGGTTCCTACCAAATTGAATTGGGTTTGTTCCATCCGAATCCCCCAAGTATTTGGAAGGGGATTTTGCCCCGTTGCGTCGACGCCGACCCAGTTCCCAGAGATTTGGTTTCGATTTGCAGATCCAGCTAAGTAGATGCCGTGGTATACATTCCCTGAAACCAAGTTGCGCTCGAATGTATCCGATGTACCATCGCTGTTGGTACCGATCGAATTGTAGCTCGCACCTTCGGCGACTTTGAGACCGTAATTATTTGGTATAGCCCCTGTTCCGTTAGCATTCGTTCCAACTCGGTTTCCAGAAACTCGGTTGTACTTGGTCTCAGCCCCTAGGATTTGCAATCCGTGATTTGTATTTCCAGAGATTAGATTCCCTTCGTTGGACTCTCCCGGGCTACCGTCGGAATTCACACCTACTATGGAATATTTGGCGCCGTCAAAAAGGAACACGCCATCGGAAGGATTGGGGATCGCTGCGGTACCCTCTTTGTTCGTACCGATGTAGTTGCCTGCGATCGTTGTGTAATTCGCGCGGCTAGCGATGCCAAAGCCCGATGAACCTGAGATAACATTTCGCTCGAAAGTATCACTGACGCCGTCGCCATTGGTGCCGATCAAGGTTTGGGTTGGACCCGTCTCGATAAAAATACTTGCCCAACCTAGATTGCCTAGTTTGGCATTCCCGGTTGCATCAGTCCCGATCAGATTACCTGTGATCGTATTGCCAGTGGTTCCGACCGATGCCACATAGACAGCGTGTCCATTATTTCCAGATATCAAGTTCCCTTCATGGTCATCGCCCAAGCCGTCCCCGTTGACGCCGATGATATTGCTCGATGCGCGATCTACGATGGCGATCCCATTCGTGTTAGGAATGGCGCTGAGCCCATCGGTCGACGTTCCTATGTAATTACCCGAAACCCGGTTGAGACTTGTTCCCTGCCCTCCTAAGACTATTCCCCATTCTTTATTGCCTGAAATCACGTTCCGTTCATAGGCTTCCCCGGCACTACCATTTCCATCAGTACCTAGGATGTTGTCTTGGGCTCCCTCACCAACGATAATTCCATTGCCGTTGTTTAGGATTGCAAATGCTCCTGTGGCATCGAGCCCAATCCAGTTGCCTGCCACGCGCGACTGGTTGCCAGCGATGTAGATTCCATGTCCTGCTGAACCGGAAATAACATTACGCTCTGCGAGGTCCCCTTGGCCATTGCCGTCGGTACCAATTCGAGTGCCTAGGACGCCGGATTGGATGACGATGGCCGTCCAAGCTTTATTCGGCAGGGCTGCGTTGCCTAGTGCGTTGATACCGAGATAGTTTCCAGCGATCACATTGTTGTTCGTGCCACTCTGAGATAAGATAATTCCATGCCCTTTGTTACCTGAAATGACATTCCTTTCAAGTTGATCCGAAGCCCCATCGCCATTGGTGCCGATCAGGTTGGATGAAGCGCCATCGGTAATCCCAATGCCAGCGTATTCATTCTCGATAGGGACTGTCCCGGTGATATCGGTGCCGATGTAATTGCCTGCGATTCGATTGCCGGTCGCATTCGTCGAATCCATCCGAATTCCCCACTCAGTTCCACCGGAGATAATGTTCCGTTCGAGAGCATCACTTTGGCCATCTCCATCCGTGCCGATGACGTTGTTGGCTGCTTGGATGATGACTCCCACTGCAACATTCAGTCGTTGCGTCCCCGTCGCGTCCGTTCCTATCAGATTTCCGGAAACTTGATTGCTCGATGAACCGGATCCGATGTATACACCGACTAAGCATGCCGTTAATAGATTGCCCTCGAGACTCTCACCTGGGCTGCTATCATCTTTCACACCAACGATGTTCCTAGCGCTTCCTCCGTCGATTGCCACTCCTGTATTCAAATTACCGACTTTAATGGTCCCACTTACATCGACACCGGCGTAGTTCCCCGAAACGATGTTGTCCGATGCGTTGTGAATCGCTATCCCGTTGGCATAGGCAGTCACTGTGACCAAATTTCTCTCTAGAATGTCCGATACCCCATCTCCATCGGTACCCACGCGATTGAACTTAGCTCCGTCGCGGATCACCATAGCGGCCCATGCGCCATTTGGCAGAGCTTCGGTTCCACCACTTTTGTAACCG
>JBJTAQ010000847.1:0-1270 GCA_046090945.1 Pirellula sp. | reverse complement strand
GTCTTGTGCGCTGCCTTGTACCCTGGTGAGTCGTCCTGTGAGTCGCCAGCGTCGTCCCCGAACCCTCGTTTTTCCAAGGAAAACATGCTGTTTTGTAGCGGAGGTGCAGGATTCGAACTAGTGGAGTTCAAATCGTAGTCGTGTGGCGATTGCATTGAATAAGCAGCTTGGGTTTTGAGGTCAGAGGGCCCCGGATTGTCCGTAGCAAGTAACGCTCAAGGTGCGCTCGCCGCTTGTGATCCAGAGGTGGATCAGGCACGATCCAGTGGATGAAGTAGAAAGTTCCGTACGGCCTCGGAGGGCCGTGCTACGGGTAGGTGGTCAAATCGCTGAGGTTTTTGGGGCTTTGACGCCCCTTTCGCTCATGAGACTCCGAAAAAGAAAAAGCCAAACAGATTTGACAATTATTCCATTTTTAACGGCTTTTCTATTGTTTTTCTGGGGGGGGGGATACGCTCACGTTTTGTTCAGGGATGAACATTTCGCCGGCACGGATTGCTTGCGAGTTGTTTCTATTCTGTTTCTATTCCTGGAGAAGTCTCCCGATGAAGTTTTTGCATTTATTTGACAGGCATCGCACATGCCTGCATAGGTTGAACTTTGCCGCGTGTGCTTTGGCGACAGTGGTCGGCATGGCCGCTTCGGGCTATGCCGGTACGGTCACTTTCGGCTCTGGTGCTAACCAGTTCAGTATGGATTTTGTGACGATCGGCAATCCTGGGAACTCACCCGACACCACCGGTAGTCCGAATCCCGCAGGAGCCGTGGGTTACGAGTATGGGATCGGCAAGTTCGAAGTCAGCGAGGACATGATTACCAAGTTCAACGCATCGCAGTCGCTTCAGATCACCAAGGACTCGCGTGGCACGAACAAACCCGCGACGAGCGTCTCTTGGAACGAAGCGGCTCGATTCGTCAACTGGCTCAATACAAGCACCGGAGGTTTTGCCGCTTACAAGTTCACTACCAGTGGGGTTAATGACGATATTGCCTTGTGGACTGCCGCTGACACGCTGGATTACGATCCGCTAAACCCTTATCGTAGCAAGCGAGCAACGTATGTGTTGCCTAGTTACAACGAGTGGTACAAGGCTGCGTATTACAAAGGCGGGAGTCTTAACGCTGGATACTGGGATTACACCACCGGTAGCAACACGGCACCGACGGCTGTTGCAAGCGGGACAGGCGCAGGTACGGCAGTTTACAATGGACAATCTGGGCCAGCGGATGTGGACCAAGCAGGGGGCCTTAGCCCTTACGGCGTGATGGG
>JBJTAQ010000846.1:0-9046 GCA_046090945.1 Pirellula sp. | reverse complement strand
ATCGATAAACTTACCAACCGACGGATACTCGTCTGGGTTCATCAATTGCAGATGAAACTGGGAGTTCACTCCATGGATATCCAACGAGTTCGGCGTGGTTTCCAGGGTTAGCATTTCGTCGCTCGCCTCGCGAAGAATATTCCCTATCCGCTGCACGTTCAGCAGGGCCTTGCCTGGCGTATGGATCTCGACATCTTCGAGTTCCAAGCGAATCCCGGCTTCTTGGTCGGTGGCCATAAGCACTACTTTGTCATCGACCGCTTCGAGTTTGATGTGGCTCAAAACATCTTTAGGACTTCGCGTTGGTACTAAACCCGATACGATCAGGAAACCGCTCAGGAATTTCTCTCGTTTGCATACAATCTTCATGACGTCGTTTTTCGCTTCAACAGTTCGAAATCAGCCCAATTACTTACCTATGTTGTAACCTTTTTGTATGAATTTTGAAGTATCCCACCCGGCGGTGGATTTTGGGCCAATTCATTGGTTTTACTGACATCGATTCGCATGGTGTCGTCGGATGAATCATCCAAGATGGAGTCCAGCGGTGTGCCCAGTGCTCCAAGCGGCTTGGAAGTTGTATCCCCCGATGGGCCCATCGAGATCGAGAATCTCCCCGGCCAAGAACAACCCTGGTTGGATTCGGCTTTGCATATCCTGGAAATTCACCTCTCCGATTTCGACTCCGCCCGAAGTCACCTCGGCTTTGGGGTATCCCAATGTCCCGGAGATCGGAATTCGATACTGTTTGAGATTCTCGATCAGCCTTAAGCGAATCGCTTTGGGCAATTCGGCAAGGTGTGGGTCGTAGGCAGCGCCGATACCATGAAGAATCGAGTTGGCTAATCGTTTTGGGATTCGAGTTCCGAGCACCGTCGAGAGGGCTCGATTGCTACTGCGTGTTTCTTGGGCGATCCAATCCTCGATTTGTTGGACCGTGGAATTGGGGAGCAAGTCGACGACCAATTCCAAACGATCCTTGCCCTCTCGATCGGAGAAACACCTTGAGACGTTCATGGATGTAGGTCCGCTACAACCCTTGTGCGTCCAAAGGAATCCGCCGCGCGATTCGCGTCGTTCGAGTTTCAATGCTTTGGTGTCGCTTCCAGCATAGACATCGGCTCGAACCAAGACGTCTTCGAGTGTCAAACCGCTTAGTTCGTGCACGCGAGCCTCGGGGGATGTCAAGGGTGTCAGTGCCGGCTTGAGTTGCGTGATTGAATGTCCCATCTGCCGGACCCAATCGTATCCGTCGCCGGTCGTTCCGCATCCGCTGTAGCTGAGCCCTCCGGTGGTTATCAATACGGTTTTGCAGGAAACAAGTAAAGGATTTTCCTGGACGTTGGCTCTGACCTCGAATCCTTGTACACCCGCCATAGGCCGAACGGATTGGACAGCACAACCGCATAGCAGCTCTGCACCGAAGCGAACCAGTCGTCGGACAACGGCATCGCGGACATCGATTGCGCGATCGCTGACCGGAAACACTTTGCCAGTCTCCTCAACCTTGGTCGCAACCCCTTCGCTCTCGAATTCCCGAACGACATCCTCGGGGGACAGTCGTTTCAGGACCGATAGGAGCACCCTCCCTTGTTTTCCGAAAGCCTCGGCGATCTTGCGGCTATCGCAGTGGTGTGTGATGTTGCATCGGGTCCCACCGGACATGAGGATTTTCACACCAGCCTTGTTATTCTTTTCCAAGACCAAGACTTTTTTGCCTTGCTGGGCAGCGGTTCCAGCGGCCCACAAACCGGCAGCCCCACCCCCAACGATGATGGCATCCCACTTGATGTGACTCAGTCTGCGCAAGAATTCGTCGGTTTTCATCGTTGAAGGAGTCTCACTTTTCTTACCTTTTCCTTACTGCACAAGGGCTTCTCGGAAGAGTCTAGCCAACGGCGATCCATCGAGTGAATGTATCGGTTATACTTTCAAGGTGTTTTCCAGCAACCCACGCTCGCAAATCCTCCTTGCAAATCCACCTTGCAATCCTCTTTGACCACGAAGGTACATTTTCGATGAAATCAACAATCGCGAGGCGTCAAATTCTTGGTGCGGGAATTGCCGCAACCTCAAGCATCCTGTTGCCTTATCGTGAAACCATCGCCGCACTTGAAGATGCTCCCATAAAAAGGGTTGGATTGATAGGTACCGGTTGGTATGGCAAAGCCGATCTGTTCCGCTTGATCCAGGTCGCACCGGTCGAGGTGGTATCCTTGTGCGATGTCGATAGCACGATGCTCAGCGAAGCGGCAGATATGGTCAAGACCCGTCAGAGGTCCGGGAACCGGCCCAAGACCTACTCCGATTACCGCAAGCTTTTGGCCGAAAAAGATCTCGACATTGTCTTGATCGCGACCCCGGACCACTGGCATGCTCTGCCGATGATTGAAGCGGTAAAAAACGGCGCGGATGTTTATGTTCAAAAGCCGATCAGTGTCGATGTGATCGAGGGCCAAGCGATGCTTGCCGCCGCCAGGAAATACAATCGCGTTGTTCAGGTCGGCACTCAGCGTCGCAGCACGCCGCACCTGATGGAAGCCAAAGCACAGATCGTCGATCCAGGGATGCTCGGCAAGATTTCGCATGCCGAAATTTATTGCTACTACCATATGCGAGCAAGAGAGAATCCACCTGATTCGACGCCACCTGCGAATCTCGACTACGAGATGTGGACAGGGCCGGCACCGATGTTGCCTTACAACAAACTCGTGCATCCGCGATCCTGGCGAGCATTCAACGAATATGGAAACGGAATTCTCGGTGATATGTGTATCCATATGCTCGACACCGTCCGCTGGATGCTAGGGCTCGGTTGGCCGACACGGGTTTCGAGTCAAGGCGGGATCTTTGTCGATAAGGCGTCTAGGGCCAACATCACCGACACCCAAACTGCGGTATTCGAGTTCCCTGAATTGAATGTGCTGTGGACTCACCGCAGTTGGGGCGATCCCCCCGATCCAGCTTATCCCTGGGGTGCTACGCTCTACGGTGAAAAGGGAACCTTGAAAATGAGTGTCAATAGTTTCGACTTTACGCCACGTGGAGGTGATGCCAAGCCGATTCATCGCGATGTGAAAATGGAGCTCGAAGAGTATCCAGAGGACAAAACCGAAAAGGACCTGGAAAGGCATGTTGCCCCTGCCATCCGCGTCCATATGCTCGACTTCCTCAAAGCCGTTGCTCAGCGAGGAAAACCGATCGCGGACATCGAGCAGGGGCACATCTCGACGGCGTCCTGCATCCTAGCCAACCTCTCGATGAAACTGGGGCGAACGTTGACTTTCGATCCGAACAAACATGTCGTGGTGGGGGACGAACAAGCCACCATGATGCTGCGACGCCCTTACAGAGCACCGTGGATACATCCTGAACCCGATCAGGTTTGATGCGTGCCCTACCAACTTCCGCCTGATTCAATTGCAAGGGTCCTGGAGACGATTCCGGACCCATCGGTACTATGGAGTCCGGATGCCAACTGGGCAGTATTGGCATCTCGTGAGCCGTTGCCTGACCTTGCGGAACTCGCTCGGCCCATGCTTGCACTCGCCGGAATGCGGATTGATCCGCAGGCAGATTCCGGTTTCCAGATTGATTTCTACAGCCACATAACGCTTCGCGATCGAACTGGCAGGCAACTGATCAGTATCAATCTGCCGGAACCCAATGGAAAACGGCTCGGCCGCATCGGTTTTGTATCCTGGTCCCACCGCAACGATGCGTTCGTATTTTCTCGAAACACGGGGACAGGTACGGAACTTTGGTACGTCCGGTGCGAAGAACCGAATCGACCGATCAAGCTCACGGATCGACTCCATACGGTCCTTATGGGTATCGATTGGATGCCTGAAGGGAGCGGTTTACTTTGCGGCACCGTTCCTACCAACCGTCCCTCAGCACCCAAGCCATCCGCTGTTCCCGAGGAACCGAATATCCAATATGCCGACGGTCGCAAATCACCAGCTCGCACCTATCAAGATCTTCTGAAGAATCCCGATGACGAAGTTCTCTTCGAGTATCATGCCACCTCGACGATCACAATCCTGAAGCCCGGTTGCCCACCGGCTTATCTTGGCGAACCTGATTTGTTCACGCATGTTTCCGTTTCTCCGGATGGAGATCACCTCTTGACCGTGCGGCTGAAGAAGCCTTTTTCGTTGGCGCTTCCCTCAGAGTTCTTTCCCAAATCGATCGAAGTACGCCGAAACGACGGATCGGTTCTCGTTCAAATCGCGGATATACCACTCTCGGATAACATTCCCATCGAGGGGGTCCGCATGGGGCCTCGCTCGGTTCAATGGTGGCCAGGGTATCCGGCAAGGCTTCTGTGGACCGAAGCCCTCGATGGTGGGGATCCGACGTGCAAGGTGGATTACCGTGAACAGATCTTGTATCAAGACGCGCCGTTCAGCGACGTCCCGAGGAAACTTCTGAAACTCAAAGGGCGCTACTCCGGAAGTACATTCTTCCGGGCCCCTAACACATGGATGACCACCGAGTACGACCGCGATCGACGTTGGACGACTTCGACCATCCATCGGTTGAACACCAAATCCGATGCATCCAAACCATCGATCGATTCGCGTGTTTTTTTCGATCGCAGCATTAGGGATCGCTACGGGGATCCGGGTCGCATCATGCTCGAACCGGATTTGGCTGGCTTTTCAATCGCCAAGCAAATCAAAGACAGCGTCATTCTCGCAGGGATCGGAGCAAGTCCCGATGGGAATCGCCCGTTTCTAGACCTGAAGCACCTCGACAGCCTCGACGTTCAACGTCTCTGGCGGTGTTCCTCGAACCACTCGGAAAATGTCGTAGCGGTTTCATCAAGTGAATCAGAAATCACACTCCTGACGCGACGCGAGAGTCCCCATGAGCCACCCAATTATTTCCAGAGGCATCTGAAAGCAGACCTCGTCGAACGCCTAACGAACTTCATCGATCCGAACCCTGAATTGAGGGGCATCACCAAGCAGATCGTACGCTATACACGCTCCGATGGTGTTCCTCTGTCTGCAAAGCTGTACTTACCCGCGAAATACCAACCTGGAGAAAGACTGCCGCTGATCATCTGGGCTTATCCCATGGAGTTCAACGACCCAGATACGGCAGGTCAAGTATCGGGGAATCCGAATTCGTTCCTCCGTATCACCGGTAGCACGCACCTTGCACTGCTGCTCGAGGGATATGCGATTCTCGACGATGCAGCGATGCCGGTAATTGGGGACCCTGAGACAATGAACGATACCTTTATCAAGCAGATCGTTGATTCTGCTCATTCCGCGATCGACCACCTAGTCTCGATTGGAATTGCCGATCCCAAACGAGTTGCGATCGGCGGACACAGCTACGGCGCTTTTATGACGGCGAATGTACTGGCTCACAGCGATCGTTTCCAAGCTGGTATTGCTCGAAGCGGTGCCTACAATCGAACGCTAACTCCCTTTGGGTTCCAAAGCGAACGCCGGCCGCTATGGGAAGCAAAATCAGTCTACACCGAGATCTCTCCATTGATGCACGCCGATAAGATACGAACACCCATGCTCTTGATCCACGGTGAAATGGACAACAATCCCGGGACTTTTCCGATGCAATCACTGAGAATGTTCCAAGCCATCCAGGGCAATGGGGGGGTAGCCAAGCTTGTGATGCTACCTTACGAAGGCCACGGGTACCGCGCCAAGCAGTCGGTGATGCATGTGCATTATGAAACAGTCCAATGGCTGGCCAAATATCTTAAGAAGACTAGCGACGATTGATCTGGTCGATCACAAATAAAACATCCAAGGGATCGAGTGCTCCGTCGCGGTTTGGATCTACAAACAGCAAATTTGCGTCCAGAATCGGATCCAGTACCCTCGATCCTCGACGATTGATCTCGTCAATCAATGCTAGTGCGTCGAGCGGATTCAAACCGCCGGAACTATCGACATCAAAGACAAGACTCGGATTCGTCCAGCGGGCAGGATCGTTATCGCGAACCAGAAGACTGATAACGCCGTTGATCATCCCCGGACCATTTGCAGCTAACTGCACCATTTTAGGATTCGAAGGACGGTCATTATTCAACACTGAAACCGCAAAGGTCGCCTCGATGCCTCCGGCTGGAATCAATACGCTCGTTGGAAAACTCAATATCCCGTTGGGTGTCGCTCCGAGGCTAACCGTCACACCACCTGGCGGGGCAGGGGACCGTATACCAACGGTGATCTGGGTACTGGAACTCTCAACAACACCTTCGTCCAGTTCGGTTCGTGTCGCGACCAGGACCAAGGGTTGAAAATCGGTAACATCGATCGACACGCCGATCAGGTCGAAATTAGGAACCATCGGGCTGAAGTCGACCTTTTGGGTTCCATCGAACAAGGCATCATCCACTGCGGTGACCGAAACCGTTGCACTGGCTTGATTGGCGGGGATGGTCACGGTCGATGGTACGGTCGCTTCACTAGAATCACTGCTAAACAAACTGACTTGCAAGGGATTCGAGAGATTGGAATCGGAACGCGTCACAGTCAACACCGCTGCGCCCGCCCCAGCATTCTCTGAGATCGCGCTCCGATCGAGGCTCAGAGTAACCCGACCGGCTCGACTCACAACAACTTGAAATTGCCGTTCTGAAAATGCGCCATCATCGTCAGTGATCCGGGCTGTGGCATTGTAAGTTCCCGGATTGGCATATGTGTGCGCGGCATCGAAAAATCCCACGGTGGCTTGACCGGGACTTCCTGAAGTCGAGATGCTGGCTGCGCCAGTGCTGTCGGCGGTTCCATCTCCCCATTGAATCCGGTAGATGAAGGATTCCGAAGTGGCAGGGCTGGCTAATGGCATGCCGAAACCTGCGTCGGTGAACTGCCCCAAAGCTTGAAGATTCAACGGCGTACCCGCTTGAGCCGTTTTGTTGGTAATCGCAGCCAATACGGGCGCAGCATTGGTGATCGATTGCGAAACTGCAAGTGACTTCGCACCCAGCACTGCACCACCGAGTGTTACTCGGATACTGAAGTCGCCGTTGTCCCCGTACGTGTGATTGCTGGTGACGCGCACCGTTTGGGGAATCAACTGCCAGCCGATGTCTTGCAACGCGGCCAAATCCAGTCGACTTGGTAGGAGTCTTTCTCCGGTATTGAAGACTTGAACCATCGTTGGCCGACGACCGTCTACCATGATGCTGTTTGAAAAATGATCGCTGTCAGCAAGCGGTACGGCTGTCCCGTGGACGGCTATTGCATTCGTGCCGCCGAACGCACTGCCGGAAATCTTGCTGTCCCACACCGAAGTCGTACCGAATCCAAGGACGTGCATTAATTCATGCGTGGCAACGGAGATAAAGTCGAGTTGATTACTTTGTAGTCCCGCAGGATTAGTGCCGAAGTACCAACTGCGACTTGAGTCAAAAGCGATTGAACCACCCCAAGGTCCTACATCGGTTTCAGGGGTTGCCAAAGCCCCAGGTTGGCCACGTCCAGCAACAGAGTTCAAAAACGCGGATCGCGTTGACCTCGCCGTAAACCCGCCCCGATCTGCCAACCCACCTTCTCCGGATCCTAATGACCTTGCGCCGACAAACACCAGCAACTCATTGGCAGCGATGGTCAAATCCGTTTTAGTGATCTTCACACCTGTGATGGGATGCAGGAAACGAGCATCCCAAGTGTCCCCGGGTTGTGGCTGGATTGCGGACAAGCTATCGGTGAACTTGGACGAGAGTAAATCCGCAGCGTTTTGAAGCAAATTGCGACGTGACACATCGGTGAAAAACCCTGACGTGTCTAAAGAGTAGTCGAATCGAAATTTGATCGGTCCAGTCGCAGGCGCGTTCTGGATCGTCGCAGCGGATCCTGTCCCATCCCCCCAAGCGATCGTACCTGAAACAGCTCCGAACAAATCCGATACATCGAATGCTCGATCAAAAGCCAAACTCTGCCCCTCGGCAGTCATCAACTCTCGAGTTTCAAGCCGTTCGATGCTCAGCCTTCGCTCTACATGCCTATGCTTTGCATTCCTTCTGCGTCCGATCATGATCGATTTGTTTGATAAGAAGCTTATTTAGGCTTCTGGAACTCAAGAAAATAATTCTCCTTCAGCAAACCTTCTTTTTCAGACAGTTTGACGAACCCGCAGTCCAAGATCTCTTTCTCGAAGACTTGCTGGCCTGCACGGACATGCGACATCACCCAAGCCGTACTCTCTCCTTCGACACGTTTGAAGTCGATGACCACGACACGACCGCCGGGCTTGAGCGCCCGATACAGCGATTTCATCGTCTTGGTTGGAAATTCAAAATGATGATAGGTATCGCAGATGAATGCAAAATCAACACTGGCCTCGGGCAACTCGGTCGAATCCGCTGAGCAAAGCAGTGTGTCGATATTTCGCAGATTCTGTTCGCGGGCTGATTTGGCGATATGATCGAGAAAGTTCTTCGCGATATCTACCGCAACGATGCGTCCACCCGGGCCAACCGACTTGGAAAAAATCCTGGTAAATAGCCCTGTTCCGGCACCAATGTCAGCGATGGTCGAGCCGGTCGGTATTGAACAAGCCTCCAATATTTCTGCACGCTTGTGAAAAACCTCTCGGCTCTCAATTTCAAACTTTTCGATGTACTCTTCGACCTTCGGGTCGATGAACGTATCGTTGATCCCGGGCTTGACACTCTTTTCCTGTGCCTCGACCAAGACCGATCCGACAAGCATCCAAAGAACAGCGCATAACCAGAAAAAAGTGGTTCCTTCAGTCCATTTTCTCATTTCGAATGATCCTGGTTGGGATATACCGACCGCTATAACTATACCGAATCGTCTTGGAGCTTTCCGGTGAAGTCGACTTCGCCGGCTTCATTCCCATGCACATAATCGATCGAGCCTTTAATCGTATCACCATAAGGTCGTCCCATGAAGTCTGCTTTGATTTTCGAACCTTGGAAATCGGTCTCGATGGTGAATGTCAGCACGTTCTTTTCAATCTTGACATCTTTGGCTTCGATTTGAGTGTCGGCACCAAGAGCATAACTCGCTTTGAGTTTCTCGCCGTCTTTGGTTAC
>JBJTAQ010000845.1:0-2820 GCA_046090945.1 Pirellula sp. | reverse complement strand
GAATTCGGCGCGGACCTGCTCGGTGGGATATCGATCATCGTGTCGATTCTTCTTGGAGAGTATTTGGCAGGCGCGATCATCGTGCTGATGCTCTCGGGTGGTGAAGCGCTCGAGACTTATGCGATGTCCAATGCGACGAGTGTGCTCTCGGCACTTGCGAAACGTTTGCCGACGATGGCGCATCGCAGAAGCCAGTCACCTTCTAGGGACATTCAGACCGTTCCGCTCGATCAGATCGCTGTAGGCGATGTGCTGGTGGTCTATCCCCACGAGGTCGCCCCGGTCGATGGCCGTGTGATCGAAGGCCACAGCGTTATGGACGAATCGTACCTGACGGGTGAACCTTTTCTGATCACCAAGACGACCGGTTCGGCGGTGATCTCCGGAGCGGTCAATGGTGATGGCGTGTTGGTGCTCGAGACGACGCACAAAGCGGCCGACTCGCGCTACGCTAGGATCATGGCGGTGATGCAGGAGTCCGAGCAGAGTCGGCCGACGATGCGCCGCTTGGGGGATCAAATCGGAGCTTGGTTTACCCCGCTTGCGCTGCTGGTGGCAAGCCTAGCATGGTGGATCTCGGGCGAATCGATGCGGTTCCTTTCGGTCTTGGTAGTCGCTACTCCTTGTCCACTGCTGTTGGCGATCCCGATTGCAATTTTGGGTTCGATCTCGCTGTGCGCTTCTCGAGCGATCATCGTCAAGAGCCCCTTGGCGCTCGAGCAAGTTCCGTCGGTACGGACGGCGATCTTTGACAAGACCGGGACACTCACCTATGGACAACCTACACTCACCAAGCAGATCGTTGCGCCGGAGTTCGATCCCGAGCGAGTCCTGTCCCTCGTGGCAAGCCTTGAGCATTACTCCAAGCATCCTTTAGCTCATGCGATCGTTGCCGAGGCGAACGCCCAAGGCATTGCGACTTACCCGGCAAGTTCGTTAAGCGAGGTTCCCGGCAAGGGGCTTATCGGGAGTGTGCAAGGCCAGAGGATCTTGGTCACGAGCCGCAAGAAGATCCACCAGCAGGGCGTCACCGGGCTTGAACATCTGCCGGATTCTTCCGAGGGGCTCGAGTGTGTAATCGCTGTTGATGATCGTTTTGCTGCGGTCTACCAGATGCATGATGCACCTCGCTCGGATTCCAAGGCGTTTATCGATCATTTGGGTGGCAACCATCGGATTGGACGAACGATGATCGTCTCGGGTGATCGCGATTCGGAGGTTCGATACTTGGCCCAGCAAGTCGGGATTGACGAGATTCTCTCTCAGCAGAGCCCCGAACAAAAACTCGAGATTGTTCGCAGGGAGACGGCCAAGGCCAAGACGCTTTACGTCGGGGATGGCATCAATGACGCACCGGCAATGATGGCCGCCAGTGTTGGTGTAGCGATTGGGAACAATACCGATGTGACAGCCCAAGCTGCCGATGTGGTGTTGCTCGATAACAAGCTCACCAAAGTTGACGAGTTCATGCACATAGGAAGGAGGATGAAAACGATCGCTCTGCAAAGTGCGCTCGGGGGGATGGCATTGAGCACTGTCGCCATGGGGCTTGCGGCTTTCGGGTATCTATCCCCGGTCTCTGGAGCGATCGTCCAGGAGACGATCGATGTCGTGGCGGTCCTGAACGCCATGCGGGCGGCTTGGCCCCCTCGAATACTTTCGGATGTGTAACCAAAATCCATGATAAAACCGTATGGCATCGGTCCGGCGGTTTTGCTATAAGCCCTGGGGAATCTGTCGGAAACGGCAGGCCGCAGACGTTTACCTAAAATGGACTTTCGGGAGCTGAACGACTATGGATTGCAAGGCAAAGCATTGGGCATTTGCGTCTTTCTGGATGCTCGCGATCTTCGGAACATTGATCACCACCACAGGTTGCACCAATCTATTGAAAACCCTCGTGGTGATCTTTCACGATCCTAGGGTCAAACCGGAGTATCAACTGGATAAAAAACAAGTTGCCCTCATCACCACTGTCGATGGAGCTTCAACCACCGACGCTTCGGCATTGGTGATGTCCAACAATTTCAAAGCCTTCATCAAACACGAACTCAAGAGCAAGAAAATTGTCTTTGTCGATCAAGAAGAAGTCGATCGAGCCTTTCACGACCAGCCTTTGGATCGGAAAAACTACGCGGAGGTTGCAACGCAAACCCAAGCCGATTGCGTCGTGGTAGTCAACATCAAAGATCTAAAACTCAAGAGAGACAAAACGCTCTATCAGGGGAGTTGCGAGTGTTCGGTCAATGTGTACGAGCCAGAGCATGGCAAGGGAAGTGTTTTTCAGAAGGAAATTAACGATTTGATCCACCCATCGAGTGGAAAGCCGATCACCGAGTGTACCGAAGCTCAGTTTCGAGGTCATTACCTAAGCCTGCTTGCGCGGCGTGCATCGCGCCTGTTCTACAAATGGGATCCCAACGAAGACTACGCGCTGGATGCAGCGTCTGCATTTTAATCACTTCTATGAATCAAACCATTCGATCGCTAGTGGCGATGGCTCTCATGCTGGGATTGTTCCAATCCACTTCGCAAATGACTCTCGGAGTTGCCTCCGGACAGTCCCTAAATCAAGCGGCTGAGTTCCGGATCGACACGGATATCTATATCGATGAGAGCAAGCAGCCCGTTCAGACAACTCAAGCGATGTTCATGGCCAATCGAACGATCGAATGGGACGATACCCATCGTCGGCTGCTCGTGGTCGATTACCAAGACCAATCGGTGACACTTGCCGATCTAGGGACTCAGAAAAAGTGCCGTATCGCAATGCAAGAGCTCGACGATAGGTTGGGAAAGCTGCAATCCCAAATGACCTCG
>JBJTAQ010000844.1:0-6783 GCA_046090945.1 Pirellula sp. | reverse complement strand
ATTGAACCGGCTCAAAGAGGGAATCCTCGGTCTCACGCCAGCACAAGGGCGGGACAGGGGCACGCAGGTCAGGTTTTCGTTCCTGTCGACACTCCACGAGGAACGGCACAGCTACCGGAAGTGTAAGTAAATCCCCTTCCTCGCCGTCCTTCCACTCCAATAGCAGCCGTGTCGCATTTGGCCATGCATAGGCAATACTGTGGAATTGCTGCATGATCCACCTATCGGATAAAGGTGGCGTAGCCGGTCGATTGCAGTTGGATTTGCATAGTGTTCAGCTTCGCCCGGCTTTTAGCCATCGGGTTTTGCGTGTCGAGACGCAGTGCGGCAGCAGCTTTGATTCCAATGGGTTCGCCGACACCAAGTCTGTACTTGGCGGGTGGCGTGCTGGTCTCATCATTTCCTCTCAGAAACGCATCTAGGGCGAGCAGGCTTTCGCCAAGTTGCCTTCGGTTGCCATGTATCTTCGGAAGAATTTTCTGAAAGAACGCCTTGTCCAATGCCTCCTGCCAGTCCTCCAAGCCCTGCTCCGCAAGGGAACGGGCTTTGACCCAGGCGAGCAGGTACGCGCATATTTCGTTGACGGCACGGAAGCCAAATCCGAATCCAACGGGATCAAGCAGTGTATAGGCGCCATCGAGCAGCGTCATCGTTGCGTTGCTAATGGCGTCAATGGTATCTGGCTCGCGTACTGCAATTTCCTTTGCTGACTCGAAAATCGTGGCCGGGTGTTGGTCGAACAGTCCAGCTCCCCTTGATTCAATGGACCACGCAAGCAGGTCAAATGCAGATCGGATTGGCATATTCTGCTCTGCCTCGCCCTCGTTCGCGAAATATTGTTTTGGCTGGATCGAGTGGATTTCCATTACGTGAGCGCGGTCCAGGACCTTAGGCGAAAACATATAAGTGGTTTCATCCACATTCACTGTGCCGATCACCATCAAGTTCAGCGGCACTGGTAGTCCCCTTGCATTGACCACAAGCTCGGTAGCAGCAGTTGCTTCTGGCGAATTGGGTTCGCTCGCAGCGAGCGTTTCAGCAATTAGGTCAACTTTATCAGCGGGCAGAAGTGGGACGCTGGCATCCCCGGAGGAGGATCGATTGGCTTCAATGAGAGATAAGAAAGGGCTGAAGTACCGCTCCACGTGAGAGAGGTTCATTTCATCAAGAACCAGCATGCTGGGAATCCCTGCACTGCTTGGTGATGCTGCACGAAGGATAAGTCGGAGTGCATCTGGAACTTCGTAAGTGACGTGAGTGGTCTCATTGTCTCCAGTCTTTCGCGGTGCTCCGAAGGGGTTTACGTAACCGACAAGAGGCCGTGCGTCGGTCCAGTCAGCACCTACAGGGACGAGTTCGTGTGACGACCCCCGTATGCCATTGTCATACTCATCCAAGCTATCCAGTCCCTGGCCAAGCCGGAGCGCTGAACGCGATTTCCCGGTTCCGGAATGACCGGTGAGGATAACGAAACCTTTAGCCGCAAGGGCTACAACAAGGTCAAAAGAGCAGTCACCGATTTCCGATGTCTGCTGCGATGGGCGAGAAAGCGGCAGGTAATCTTCCGGTTTTGGCGCGACATCAGACAGAATGCTACTCGGCATCATCTTGCTCCTTTTTGAAGAGAATGGCCAAGTCCTCTGCATGAAGGTCAAGTTCCTTGCAGAACGCATCCGCCAGTTTGCTCTCGATCTCGGAGTTATCCGAGCTTTGACCAGTGATGGACGAAACGTCTTTCCCCCGAAAGTACCACACTGCGGCATCTTGCAGAGTGGGCATCGGACGAGCTTCATCCTTCAGAATCACGAGGTCCTTTAGCCCTTTCCGGTAATCATCCTGAAGGTTTGCCATTTTGGATTTATCGCCCTCTGCAATGTTGACAACCGGTCTCCACGTTCCGTTCTTGAGCGTGTCTGCTGGCCCGTTCGAGCGGTACTTACTCTTTTTCAGACCATTGCTCTTTGCTTTGATTGATCCGAACACATCAATAAATGGTCGTACTTCGTCGGAATTCTCGTCGCCTGGCCAGTAGGCAATATCGGTGATGGCTTGTTGGAACTTCGCGTCCTTTGTCGAGAGATTGACCGGCTTATTGGCGGCGAGTTTTACCGCACGCTTCAAGATTAGGAAATTCACCATGCCTCCCGAAGCCCTGGATTGCCTTAGACGATCAATCGCGGCTCGAAGACGGTCAGCGCTAATGAAGCGTGCCATGGTCACCTTTTCCTCCGTTTAGGATTCTTCCCGTTTTGTTGGGCGACTTCCGCACTTCGTTCTTGCTCACGCTCACGCTTCATGATGTCGCAATAATCTTGCTTAATGTCGACACCAATGGCTCTCCTGCCCACGCTTCGGGCAAAGGAAAGCGTGGTCCCGCTTCCTCCGAAGGGATCGAGCACAACACCGCCTGGAGGACATGTGGCGAGAATCGGAATACGGATTAGCTCTTCGGAGAATGCTGCCTTGTGTCCGTTTGCTCCTCTGGAAGGCGGTAAAATCCATGTATCATTAGGAGGCATGATTGAACCGCTGCTTGTTGCGCGACCCACTTCTTCGCGAAGGAAATAGTAGAATCGTTGCCTCACGAAATGAAAAATGTACTCGTGAGACATGGCACATCGATCACGTACTTGGTCCGGAATTGGGTTTGGCTTCACCCATACATTGTCGTTTCGCACAATCCAATTTTCATCCTGCATCGCGATGGCGAAACGATGCGGGATGAGAAGAAGCTGTTTGGACCGAGTCCACGGACCGGGCCTTCGCTTGTCTTGTGGCCTGAGGCCAAACCGCCTGGCTTCTTGCTTTATCTCGCCGCTGCGGTGCTGGCCCCGGCCACTCCAATAAGTATCGCCAAGGTTCACCCACACGCTTGCGGTAGGCTTCAATATGGGCAGGTAGGCGTTGAAGATTGTGACGAGCTTGTTTATGAAATCCTGGGGATTGTCCTCTAGGCCGATCTGCCCAGATACGCCGTAATCCCGTTGGCCGTAAAACGGTGGTGAAGTGACAATGCAATCGATTTTTATGCCGGACGCGGCAAGGCGATTAGCAGCCTCAACTGCGTCGCAGTGGAAAATGATGGTCTGGTCATCGCTGTAGTAGGAAGCGCGCTTGATCTCCCGACACTCGAAGAGCGCCTGCGGTGTTGCCTCCACATTTAGCGCTTCGGTTTTCCATCGTCGCTGGGCGTCCAGTTTTGCCACGATCGTTCCTACTCCTGACTACTTCCTGAAGACGGGAGAGTGCTGGGTCAGGTAATGCTCAATCGCATCCCGAACGACCCACGCAACAGAAACCTTTTTCTGCTTGGCTATCCGATCCAATTCTTCGAGGTTCTCTTTGGGGATGGATACCGTTGTCCGAACGGTTCTCTTTTCGCTATCCGTCTTTGTTGGCAGTGCGGCCATGCCTCTTCCTTCCTGGTACTGTTTGCCCGCTAGCGATTCTGCATCATTGTGGTGAAATGTGATGCAATCGGCAAGGGCAATTGGGGCGCTCGCCGTGGCGGGGTAGTTAAGGGCCGGCATGTGCAACTCTCGTGGCAGCAGAAGGTTAACGCGAGACCCGCCACTGGTACCACGCGAGCACGGAGAAGGCAAGCATTCCAGGCGGAAGGCGGGAGGGCGCTTTTGAGAAGAGCCGATGCTGTTCGGAAAGGCCGGGCGGCGGGCGTCAAACCTGAGTTTCCCGGGGAAACCTGGCCTATGCTGTGCATAGGGAAGACGCCTGATCCGCAAAGGAGCGGTGATCCATAGCCAGTATGCAGGCTTTCCGTTCTGGGCCATGAAGGTCCCGCTCGTCCGCGAGGAGCGGACCGCCAAGGGATTCATTGAACCACTGATCTGTTTCCTGACCGGCGTGATGCTCTGCCCGCTATCGGTTGGGATCGGTGGCTATGTGATGTGCTGCGGGATTGCCTTTGCCGTGCGGCAGGCCCTTGAGGATGAAGTGACACGCAAGCGCGTGGAACGCATGCAGGATGCGCGGATCGAGCACGAATGGTACGCGGAGCAACTTAGGAGATAAGCCATGTCAGATGAGCAGCAAGCGGAGTCCGGGCTCGTGCAGCGAATGCTCGATGTCCGCAATGGATGGGCTGAACAACAGCCATCCTTTTCCGCCGAGATCAAGGCCATGGGCCGCGAGGCGATCAAGGATGTGCGCAGCACGGTGAATGACGTGTTCCTGGGCAGCCCGGAACTGGGCGGTGAACCGGGTACGCCACTGAACCCGACGCCGCAGATGGTCACCCAAGACCTTGGCAACGTCTATGGCAGTTACAGCCAGATGCTGGATTCCTATGCGGCGCGTGCGCCGGAGCAGGAGCAGCAGCAGGAGCGCGGCACCGAACGATGAGATCACACAGGTAGTTTCTTTTCACTCTGTTTCTCAAGGAGATAACGATGGACTGGTTCATGGATATGACGGGGCGGGGATTGATAGTTGGTCTGATAGGGCTGGGGCTGTTGTGGCGATGGCTTAGCCAGCACAGTCCTGACGTGGCCAACACAGCGAAGAAGGCGGCAGCCGCCAAGGCCGTCAGCCTCATTACCAAACTGCTCAAGTGATCGTCATGAGCACGTTGGAGCAAAGGCTGGAACGCATTGAGACCTTGCTGGTTTCGCTTCTCGAACGCGAATGCCACCGTGAGTGGTATTCCGTCGAGGAGTTCGCCCGGCTTGTGGGGCGAAGTGCGTTCACCTGCCGAGAATGGTGTCGGCTGGGGCGCATCGCGGCGATCAAGCAGCAAAGTGGTCGCGGTGCGTATGCGTCCTGGTCGATAGCGCATGCCGAGCTTGAACGCTATCGGCGAGAGGGGCTGCGGCATGGCAAGTAGCAGCCAAGAACACAGTGATCAAGTTTCCAGGCTTTCTGCCATGGTGGTGTATTGGCATGTCTCGTCCCGGTTCACAATTCGAAGTCTCGCTGGCAAAGGACGATGTCATCGTCCTTCCAGCAGGCACACCGGATTGGATCACACCGGAGCTTGTCAAAAAGACGATTGAAGTCTGGCAACCGTACTACCCAGAGCTGCTCACACTGGAGGAAGCCGTTACAATGATCCAATCGGTGGGTCGGTTGTATCAGGCTCTGTCCTCTGGTGCGTCATCATGAAGCAATTTGTCGCGTTGGCTCGGGTAAGCAGTCGGGAGCAGGAGCGCGAGGGTTATAGCCTCGAAGTACAGGAAGAGGCGTTGAAGCGATATGCCGCGCAAGCGGGCGGCGAGATCGCGAAACTCTTTAAGATCGCGGAAACGGCCAGCAAGACCGATGAACGCAAGACTTTCAAAGAGTTGATCGCCTATGCCAAGAAGAACGCGGCCTTTCTTGATGCCCTTCTGTTCTACAAAGTAGACCGGGCCGCTCGCAATCTCTTCGACTATGTCGAGCTTGAACGGCTGGAGTCAGAGTATGACCTGCCGTTCATTTCCGTCTCTCAACCCACGGAGAATACGCCTGCGGGCCGTATGATGCGGCGCACGCTTGCCAACATGGCAAGCTTCTACACCGAGCAACAATCGGTGGATGTGCGCGAGGGGCAGGCGCGCCGGGTGAAAGAAGGCTGGTTCGTGGGTGCGGCCCCTTATGGCTATGTGAACGTCCGCAAGGATGGACGCGGCATCATTGAGGTTGAGCCGAATGAAGCCGCCAATGTGAAACGCATCTTTCATCTCTATGCGTATGAGAATCTCACGCTTGATGGCGTTGTGGCGAGGCTGAGCGAGGAGGGGCGATGCTTCCGTCGCTCACAGGCCAAGTTCCCCCGCAGCTCAGTGCATAACATTCTGAAAGATCGAGCCTATATCGGTGAGGTCGAATTCCATGGCGAATGGTATCCCGGCAAGCAGGAGCCCTTGGTTGATCGCTCGACCTGGGACCGGGTACAAACGCTGCTGGGCGGTCACATTTACCAATCCCTGGACATCACCTATGCCGGTGAGTTCATGCGGTGCAGCCATTGCGGCCACCCGATCACGGGCGAGCGGGTTCGCAAGAAGATGAAGTCAGGGGATCGCTTCTACACCTATTACCGATGCACCTACTACACGAAGCCGGGGCATCCTCGCATACGCGTGCGTGAAGCCGATATCGAAGCCCAGGTCATGGCCATCTTCGACAAGATGCGGGTTGAAGATGAGAAGGTGAGGGACTGGTTCCGTCTCGTGCTGGCATCGCAGACCCGTGATGCTCAAGCAGACTCGCTGGCTCAACGCTCCGAACTTCAGCGCCAAGAGACCTTGCTGGTCCAACAGCAGGACCGGCTGCTTAACCTACGGCTTGCTGATGACATCGACCAGGATACCTACGCTCGCAAGTCCACGGAGCTGAGAGATCGTCTGGCTTCGCTCAAGCTCCAGCTCGATGCTTTGGACCGCTCACACGATGAAACAGCGGAATTGGCGGCGAAAGTTTTTGAACTTTCGCAAACCATGAAACAGCAATGGCTTACAGCGGATTACGGGGCGAAGCGTCGTATCCTCGAAATCGTGTTTTTGAACTGCACGCTCGATGGCGTAACTCTTTGCCCCACAATAAGAAAGCCCTTCGACGTACTCGCCGAAGGGCTTCTTTCTGAAAATAGTCGGCTCGACTGTCACTCCTTCGAACCGATCATCCCCCTATACGTCGACTGCGTCCTCCAAAACGATGCCCCCATCAAGCAAATCACCGCCTTCATGCACAGCGCCAGCTAGTTCGCAAAACAGAAAGTTGACACGATAGTATTTGAATGAGAAAGAGGATCTTTTTGATCGAAAATTGAACGCTTTGAACATTTTG
>JBJTAQ010000843.1:0-3889 GCA_046090945.1 Pirellula sp. | reverse complement strand
CGCGTACTGACTGCAACTGTCACTACGTCCGAGCACTGGCCGCAAAATGGCCATTTAGGCGGTCTGATCGTATACGAATCGAGAATCAATAGAGGAGCAAATCAGTGATCGACGCGTCAACACCTGCTCGCTGAACCGTCTGAGTGCGATGACAGGATAAACGTCGCTGCTAGCGCCGAGTTCTCGCACACAAAAGTGCACAATGTTGTGGCGCGGAGCAGGGCAACCTATTAACAAATTAATTCAAAGAAAACACCTCCCAAAACCGTGGTGAAACAAACAGCTAATACGCCCAATACGAGCTCGCGATTTGAACGGCGAGCATAGCCCAAAACTGGTGAATCTCTGCGAATACAGTATCGCAGTCCGATAAGATTAACGACGTGTGCAAGGTAGAATAGCACACGCATGACCGGAAGTTGCTGTTGGCCGACAACGAATGCGAAACGCAACATCGATCCAATAATCGTGATTACTATCGCCAAGCCAAGAATCAATCCGAAATCTTGGAATCGTCGAAATCCGTCTTCAAGGCCTATCATTGTTGCCTCCGAAGAACCTGTTTCCCCAGTAGATCGCGTTACTAATCACAAGCACGTCGACCGTTGACTCAAGCAGAAGACCTCCTAGAGCTTGTGATATTTGGGCTGCAGTGGATGCTATTGGTCGATTCACTAAAAACCGTCCACCTTGTTCAGCCAATTCAAAACCGCTTGTTCCGATACTCGTGTGGTATTGCCCGCCGAGTCTTTTCCAGAAATTTGCAAATCGCGGGATTATTGGTTTCAGCCCCCATTCTCCAGCGTCGATTGGTCCTGTCGTGAAGAAGTTATCCATAGAGGAATACGGACTCACGCGTCCCGTTCGAATGAATCGTCTAGCACTAGCCAACCACCCTTGTTCTGTGAGCCAAGGACCTGGGGCATGACCGGAGAGATAGACTCTACCCGAAGAGGATGTAAAAGGACGTGAATCGTCTTTTGCACCCTCAAAGTACGAGTACAGTTGAACCTGTTGTTTGTCCTTCGGGGCTTGTGACCGATAGGATGTATCGACAGGGCCACTTCTTACACCTGCCATTGCGACTAGCACTGTCGAAATCGCCGCTCCTTTGAGACGCGACGTTTCGCCATCCGCATAGGCTTCATACGCACCAAATCCCCATTGCCCAGCGAGTACACCACGACCTGTCCACTTGATCGTTTCTGTTCCGGCAGTTCGGACCGCAGCGGTTCCGCCAAGTGAAACGACATCAATAACATCACTTCCGAGGTTCAATGTAGACTCGATTACCTTTCCCTGAGAGATCGAGTCCGCCGAGCGAACGAGGGGAATCGCTTGCATGAATGCAACTGCGTCGTTGTGAGACTTCACTGATAGCGGAGAATCATGGATGGTTTCGAACGCTTGTTCCATACTCATGTTTCGTAATGGGGATGTACCCATAAGCTCCCAATGAGTGTTGGACCAAATCATCCAACTTGTTGTCGTTCGATCACGAAAAATCGCGACACGTTCATCTCCGGTTTCTGGATCAATGTATCGGTACGAGACAGTCAGATGTTTGTCGTCCGCCGACCCAAGATGTACACGCATTTCAGCGCCTGCCGCAATGAGTTTATCAATAAACGCTCTCGACAGTTTTTTTGGATCCCATTCCTCCAACCCACTCGGATCCGTCGCATAGCTAGGATGGTTGCCTACGAAGCGATACAGATTCGTATCCCCAGCATCGAAGCTCTTCGGGTCTTTGGACTGCCAGCGGCCAATCGTTGGATCGAACATAGCTGAGTTCCTGGGGACGGATTGGAGGATGGAGTTGCCGCAGATAGGAATGTAGCATGCATAACGGTTCGACGTCAAACATTTTGCGTTGCTCCTTAGCCGAGTAATGACTTGCTTAGTATGACAACTGTCTCCACGTCCGCGTACGGCCGCAAAATGGCCATTTAGGCGGTCAGATCGTATACGACTCGAGCATCAATAGAGGAGCAAATCAGTGATCGACGCGTCAACACCTGCTCGCTGAACCGTCTGAGTGCGATGACAGGATAAACGTCGCTGCTAGCGCCGAGTTCTCGCACACAAAAGTGCCGAATGTTGTGGCTCGGAGCAGCGCTTTTTTCCAGAATGTTCTGCAGCGCCGAAGCGAAGCGTGTCGCCGCCCTGCAGTTCAAACCATCTTGACAACGCAAGCCATCAACTCGCTTCGTGCTTCACACGTTGGAACATTCGTCGACATTCCGCCAAACTTGCGGCCATACTCCTTCGGTCACGTTCACTGTTCGGCGGTTTCAGAATCTCCAAGGCTCATTTCTAGGATGTGTAGGATTGGCGAAGCTAGAGGAAGTTGATTTCGAGCCCAATCTATTGCTGTTTCGCCACGCAAATTGACAGCATAAGGACTGGCTCCATATTGCAGAAGTAGCTTAATCATTCGCAAATCCAATTCGTCATCAACTTCAAATGCGTAACGATCGATCGAGCAGTCTACAGCAAGTTGTAGTGCAGTCTGCCCGAACTCATCAGCTGAGTTTGGGTCAACACCACTTTCGAGAAGCAACTTCAGTATGTCATATCCGGCGTGCTCATTGATAGCAAAAAGCAATGCTTTCTCGCGAACCGAAGAATCGATACTCTGATTCAGACATGATTTCACATCTGCCGAGTTCTGGGCCATAATTGCTTGAGTCAACCTATCCATCGTAAGACCCTATTTTGGCACTTGCGATCGCGGAATACCCTCACCAATGCTTAGGATGTTTCCGTATACGGTTTGGAACTGGTCTGCTGTGAAGGCGCATCCAGGGCAAAGTGGGTTTTCAGAGTAAAGCAAAATTTGCCCAGGCTTGCTCTTCCGACCAAAAAACTCAAGTAGCTTTGTTTCGGGATCGAAACAGTGCTCTCTGAGCGCACCTGACTTCGACGGTACAAGCATCCGAGCAAATAAGTTCTCACCCTCGACTGGCGCCGAAACGAGGCCAGCAGTCACCTTCTGGCCGCTAGAGCCCCGCACGATTGCTAGGGCACCACTTGATTGTTCCTCAACGGCAAAAGCGAAATTGCCGGTACTCGGAAAAACAGATTTCATTGAAGTAATTTCGGAATGCAAGACGGTCTCGGGAAGATTCCAAAGTCCGAATCTGCTGATTCCTTCTGCCAATGGGCTAACAGCTACACCCTTAGTGCCAATTGTCAGCGGTTCGACTCCACCTATCAACAACTGCGAAGCCTCAGGCGTTTCCAGCATAGCAACATTTAGATGTGCTTTGCCGCCTACATTTACTATCGCGGACTCAGCGGATTGAGCAACATTCCGAGAAGCAAGAAGCCTTCTAAAGGCCGTAGACGATATCTTTCCGCCCTTGGAAGCAGCTCCTACGCCAGATGGGCCAAGCATAATCGCTAGTTCAGCTTCGAAGTGAGCCCAGCTGCCATTCAATGTATCACTCGCGATCCCCATTTTCAGTCGGGATGCATGGTTAGTAGCATCATGGCAGGACATGCAAAAGCTCATGTGGCTGCCAAACTCGTCGCTGTATCTCGCGAGTCGTTGGTTGACGGCGTATGAGCCATTCTCAATGCTTCGTCCAAGTTCGATCAACTGAAGAGACTTGGAATCAAGGTATAGATCGGGCGCAACGGCCTCTCCCCTCTCTAATTGCCGTCCAAATGAAATCAAATCATTCGCATAAAACATCCGTTGTCCACTGGGAGCGTGCCAACCATCGTCACCGGGATTTCGCAATGAATGAATTGATGCTTTTTCAGGGGCTTGCAACCCACTAGGATCGGTCGCATAGCTCGGATGGTTGCCTACGTAGCGATACAGATTCGTATCCCCAGCATCGAAGCTCTTCGGGTCTTTGGACTGCCAGCGGCCAATCGT
>JBJTAQ010000842.1:0-4678 GCA_046090945.1 Pirellula sp. | reverse complement strand
CCTCCAGCAAAACGGTTACCACACGGCTGCCATCGGAAAATGGCACCTTGGGATGAACTGGCCCGGTGCAAACAAGACCAAGGATAATGTCAACCCACCCATCGGTGCCGCAGCATCCGACGGTCCAACCACCAGAGGTTTCGACTACTTCTGCGGTTACACCCACTCGGGCAACATCGGAATGATTGTGGAGCAAGACAAGGTCTCCGTTCAACTGGAGACAACCGAAGTGCAACCCTACCTTGCCCAAAAAGCAATCGAATTCATAAACCAACGAGCCAAGAGCAGCGATCCGTTCTTCCTCTACCTACCGATCTGCACGCCACACCTACCGATCGTTCCAGCCGACGAGTTTCTCGGCAAGAGCGGCGCAAAGGAATACGGAGATTGGTTATACCAAGGGGATTGGGTTGTCGGACAGGTTCTTGAGTCGCTTGATCGAAATCAACTCGCTGATAATACGCTTGTTATCGTGACTAGCGACAACGGTGCTGCGAAACGAATCTACTCTCCCCTTCGCAACTGCAAAACGAGTATCTACGAAGGTGGCCACCGTGTCCCCTTCTATGCAAGATGGCCCGGAAAGATCAAAGCGCACACGGTCTGCAACGAGACGATTTGCCTGACCGACTTGCTCGCCACCTTCGCTGAAATACTGAATGTGAAACTGCCACCCAATGCAGCCGAAGACAGCTTCAGTATCCTACCAGTTCTCCATGGCGAATCGAAAACGCCGATCAGAGAAGCTACCGTACATCAATCGCATGCTGGTGACTTGGCGATCCGCAAAGGCCCATGGAAATTGATCTTTCTCAAGAACGGAGAGCAGGAATTGTATAACCTCAAGGACGATCTGAGCGAAGTGAAGAACTTAGCCGAGCAGCTTCCTGATGTTGTCGATGAACTCGCGAAACTGATGCGAAATTATATGGAGAACGGAAGAAGTACCCCCGGGGATGCTCAAAAGAACGATGTCGTTATCAAACTTGCGAAGACCGCAAATAAAAACAAGCCGTAAAAAACTTCTCGGCCAATCCGAGGATAGCCCAGAACGCACCGCGTCGCGAGTTCGAAACGGCGGAACTCTGCTAGGCAAACCCGCTTGCCCAACTGCAGACGCCTGCTTGCCGGAAACCCCAAGATGCAGGTCCTCCGAATCGTCATTGCTGTACAGCAACAAAGCCGTCCAGCGGGCAACTACAGAATAGTCACCATCGCCTGAGCTATAACCATATGGAATAGTGTGGGTTTGATTCTTCAGGAATTTTCGCGGCTGCAAATCCCTATTCGGCGATGTAATGGAACTTGGCTCGAAACACGCGATTCGTGGAGAAACTTTGAATAAGAAAACCAAGTCCTTACCCATTAAGGACCCCCTTAAATCCTTTTTAACCACGGAAACACAGAGACTCACAGAGTGGCTCATCGCTCGCAATAGAGTTCGAGGCCCCTCTGTGCCCCTTCGTTCCTCTGTGGTTAAAAACTCTTCTCGATCTGGTTTTACGAACGCTCCATGATTGGAAGAAATCGACTACTGACCTAATGTTCGAAGCCGATCGGCTCTTTTTGTATAGCGGTAAGCACAGTGGCAAACCAAGGGACATCCTTAATACGTTTGCTCTTGGTGTTCCCAATGGTAAGATTCAATGAGGCCACCTAAGATTGTACCAAACCCATTTCCAAACCGTCATTGATCGGTTTCGGACACCGTTATCTAGGAGAATCTCGCAATGCTCCCGAAATCCCTAGCGGCTTTAATTGGCTCGCTCTTTCTCATCCTAGGGCTTGGCTCGAGCATTCAGCAAATCCAAGCTGAAACTCAGACGAATACTCAAGATTCCCCTCGGACTCTCCACGGCACAATCATAACCATGATCTCCGACAAAGAAGGGGTTCCTATGCGTTTTTGGGCCAAGGACAACAACTTTCGTGGCGAGATCGAATCAGGCGAAAGAAAAATCGTTTCAATTCAGAGAGGCAATAGGAATTACACCTATGAGCAAGGCAATGCGAGGGGAAAACTAGTCGAAACGAAGCGAGGACTGGCTTCCATGGGACTGATCCGTCAGATCCAAGATATCAGGCGATTCGGAAATAAAAATGAAGCCGTGGTAATCGAAGGCGAAACGCACGATGTGTTTGTCTACGATGTCAACATGCCCGAGGAATCCGCGATCGTGTATCTATCAAGGAAAACATCATTGCCCAAGCTATGGATCAGCATCATCCGAACTGCTAATGATAAAGCGGAGGGCGTTCGAATGATCTTTGCGGATCTAAAAGCAAACCAAGAGATCCCTGATGAAATATTCCAACTCCCAACAGATGTCCAGTTCTCCATGGATGATCTCCAGAATGAGACGGAAAATGATTCAGGGAATAAGACGCTTAAGAACCAGGACACCCATGGAGACTCCTCCCAACCAGACAAAGAAAAGGAATGGTCCGTCGTCAAAGCGTCGAATACCAAATTGAGCTTCGATAATGGCGACTCGCTCCTTCTTCCAGCAGGCGAAGTGGTACAAAAACAAGAGTCCAAGGAGGGATTGATACAGGTCAAAACGCAAAGCTATCTAGGGAGGATCGATTCTCATGAACTCTTCCCCTTGCAAGAAGCAGAGGCATTCTTCTCATCAAAAATCGATTCCGATCCGAATGACGCGGATGCCATCCTTGGTCGAGCCAGACTGGTTCTCGCATTGAAGGCGATTCAGCCTTCGAATGATGATGCATCAGCCGTCATGTTGAAGCTCGCATTGATGGATCTAAACCGTTTAGTGCGAATAATGCCAACCGCTATCGCTTTATCAGAAAGAGCAAGTACGTTGGCGATGATGAACAAAAACGAGGAAGCGATTGGCGACTTAGATAAAGCACATGCGTTGGACCCAAAGAATCGAGAGATTATTCGAAAACGCCTGGATATCCTACTGCGCGCGGAAAAACTCGATCGTGCCCTAATCGACTGCAATACCTTGATCAGCATGAATCCGGAGGATGCTGAAGCTCACAGCCTGCGTTGCTATATACTTGGGATCAAGGGAGAATTTGATGAAGCGATGCTTGCTTGCGATACAGCGATCCTCACCGATCAGAACTACGCGAAAGCCTATTTGTATCGAGGATTCCTATGGGAGTCTCATGCAAACCCCGAAAAGGCCCAAGCGGACTATTCGGATGCGGTAAGACTAGGAGATAAAACGGCTCGATTGACTCGTTCGAGTTTCCTGCTGCGACATGGAAAACCGCGCGAGGCCATCACGGACCTGAACGAAGTGCTGCGGGACTATCCATCGAATTGGGATCTGTATGTGGATCGTGGTACTGCTTGGCTCAATCTTGGCGAATCTGAAAAGGCCCTCGAGGACTTCACAAAGGCAATTCAACTCAAGCCTAATTCTCCAAAACTCTATTCTTATCGAGCATGGGCATACGCTTCCAATAAATCATTTCCCTTGGCGATCGTTGACTACACAAAAGTTCTTGAACTTTCCCCTGATAACCTTGATGCTCTCATTAATCGAGGTTTCGCATACTATGTTATGGAGAAACACAAAGAAGCCATCGAGGATTTCTCTCAAGCAATCAAACTGTCTCCTGACCAACCGCGACTCTATGTGTTGCGAGGGTCGGCTCGGAATGGATTAAAAGCTTATCAAGAAGCAATCGCAGATTTCACACATGCGATACAACTTGAATCCATGAATCCAGAGCCTTACACCTACCGTGGTGTAGCCTGGATGCAGTTGAAAAACCGCGAAAAAGCAATCGAGGACTTCAACAAGGCCCTGGAAATTGATCCGCTGCGTCTGGAATCTTTGGTCAATCGCGGATCCTACTGGTTCACTGTCAAGGATTTTAGAAGAGCGGTTATGGATTGGGAAAAAGCTTGGAGTTTGAATCCAACGAACCCCGCATTAGCGAATCAGCTTGCTAGCTTCTTTATCGATTGCGAAGATGCGAGCTTCCGCGATTCGTCCAAAGCTCTCACGTTTGCTCTTAGCGCATGCGAAATGACACAGTGGAACAACTTTGACTACCTTAAAACGCTCGCAAAGGTATATGCCGATACCGATGACTTTGAATCGGCGGTCAAATGGATGCAAAGAGCAGTGGAAATAGCTCCTTCGGATGAGACGCCTAATTGCCAGGAACTGCTTGAACGATACAAAAACAATAAGAGGTAACCCCGCAGGAAGCTGCGCACTCGAGATTGTGGTTAAATCCAGCGATTGCCTGTGCTTACGGCACGCCTGATGATGGTTGAATCAAAGCCCCTCGGGCTCAGGTGGTGTCACGGGTTTTTAACGAAGTCCATAGAAATTCGAAAACCAATATCGGCAAGTTGATAGGTCGCTTCTGAACCAAATCGTGAGGCGGAGCGACAAAGATCCTCGAACCCAAGTAAGTAACTGCCGCCTCGCATCACTCTTTTGGATCCTCGGTCCGGACCTTGGGGATCTACCACAGGCTCCTCCGGATATTCCCCATACCGATCCGAACACCATTCCCAAACATTCCCATGCATATCATAGAGACCCCAGGGATTCGGTTTCTTTTGACCAACTGGATGCGTTTCGCCGGTTGAATTCTCATCATACCAAGCATACTCACCTAATTTACCAGCATCATCTCCAAACGTATAGATATTCCTTGAGCCTGCCGAACCACCTCGTGC